>NCDQ01000091.1 GCA_002280275.1 Caulobacter vibrioides
ACGCGCTTGGCGCCGGCCTTCAGGTGGGCGCTGGCCTTGTCCTTGGCGGTGAAGATGCCGGTGCACTCGAAGGCGATGTCGACGCCCAGGTCCTTGTGCGGCAGCTCTTCGGGGTTACGGATGGCCGTGACCTTGATCTTGCCCATGCCGACGTCGATCCAGTCCTCGCCCGAGGTGACGACGCCGGGGAAGCGGCCGTGGACGCTGTCGTAGCGGAGCAGGTGGGCGTTGGTCTCGACCGGACCCAGGTCGTTGATGGCGACGACCTCGATGTCGCGACGGCCATGCTCGGCGATGGAGCGCAGGACCAGACGTCCGATGCGGCCGAAGCCGTTGATGGCGACGCGAACAGCCATGGGTCATTCTCCTGATATGTGGCCGCCAGGCGTGATCGACCGGCGTTCCCTATTTTGCTGCGCGTTTTGCGGGGGAAAGACGCGAAGTCAAGCCCGAGAAACTGACAACCGTCGTTAGAAAGCTGCTATGGGCTGCGCGTCGCCCAATTATCGCCCCCGCGTCTGGCTTAGACCCATTCGATCTATATGTTGCGTCGCATGATGGATTTCCGCCGATGATCCCGGCCGACAGTACGGCCCTCGACCTTGCCGTGCGCCGCCTGGAACGGGCGGTGAGCCAGCTTGAGCAGCGTATCGCGGCCAAGGCGGCCGAGGCCGAGCGCGCGCTCGCCGCCGCAAAGGCCGTGTCGGCGCCGGCGGCCGCCGCGACGGTCGAGCCTAGCCTGTTCGAGGTCGAGGAGCGTGCCCGGCTGCTCGCCGACCTGGAAGCCGCCCGCGAACGCGAAAAGGCGCTTGAGGAGGCCGGAGAGCAAGCCTCGGTGGCGCTGGGCCGCGCGATCGCCGAGATCCGCGCCGCTCTGGGCGAGGATGGCGTGGCCAACGATCTCCACGCGCCCGGTGACGACGACGATCTGTTCGAAGATTCCGAGGAGGCCTGACCCATGGCTCAGGTGACCATCGAGGTGAACGGCCGGCCCTACATGGTCGGCTGCGAGGACGGACAGGAGCCTCACCTGACCGAACTGGCCCGTCTGTTCGATCGTCAGGTCCGTCAGGTCAGCCAGGATGTCGGCCAGCTAGGCGAAACGCGCCTATTTCTGATGGGCGCCCTGCTGCTGGCGGACGAACTGTCGGACATGAAGCTGCGCCTGGCCCACGCCAACGCCGAGATCGCTCGTATGCAGCAGGAAGGCACCAAGGCTGAGATCGCCGCCATCCGTGCGCTGGACGCGGCGGCCGAGAAGATCGAGAAGCTGGCGATCGACTAGATCGATAAAAGCGCGCCGCGTCACCGCGACGCTGGCGTTCTGGCGCCCGAGTCCCTATCTTATCCTGTGGCGGGTCATGCTGTGGCTCTCGTCGAAGATTTCTATTCCCAGGGACCTTAATCTCTCTATCGGGACCTGTTCCCTCCCGTGGCCGTGGCTGCGGGAACACGGGGCCCACCTGTTACTGACAGGTTCGAGTGGATTGAAACGTCTTCACGGTTCTTCGCGGCGCCGCCACCTTTTCTCGATAAAGACGGTCTTCCAGGCCAAGTGCGAAACACTACGAGCCGGGATGGGCGGAAGCATCGGGCGCGCGGCGCTCGCGGTTCGGCGTGGCCTTGCGGCCGCTGGACCGGGATGACAGCTTTCACGGAATGACGATCGTCGATCCCATCGCGGCCAAGACGGCCCTGCGCGTGTTCCTGCGGAACCAACGTAAGCAGCTGGCCCGCGAACATCCCCAAGCGGATTGGATGATCGCCGAGGTCGCGCGAGACCCGCTCGCGCGTCGCTTTCCGGACCCGAAAGGCAAGGTCGCGGCGCTCTACCATGGCCTGGGCTCGGAGATCTCACCCCGGATCCTCGCCGAGCAAATGGCTGAGGCCGGGTGGACGCTGGCCCTGCCGGCGGTGGTCGACCGGGACGGTGGCAAGATGATCTTCCGGCGCTGGGATCTCGCGCGGCGACTGGGACATGACGCCATTGGCCTGCGCGCGCCGACGGCCGACCAGCCGATGCTGATTCCCGATCTCGTGATCACGCCCTTGCTGGCCTTCCAGCGGGATGGTGTGCGGCTGGGCCAGGGCGGTGGGTACTATGACCGCGCCCTGGAGTTCCTTCGGGCGCGCCGCCCGATCTTCGTGCTTGGCCTCGCCTACAGCGGTCAGCAAGCGGAGAATTTGCCGCACGAGGCGCACGATCAAAGGCTGGACGCCATCGTCACCGAAAAAGAATATATAGCCGTCAACGAGATGGCCGGGTAACGGGCCTTCGTACTCCGCTTCTGGGATTATCGATGCGTTTCGCCTTCTTCGGCGATGTCGTCGGCAAGTCAGGCCGTGACGGCCTGGCCGACCATCTGCCTGACCTTCGTCGCCAGCTTGGCCTCGAGTTTGTGATCATCAACGCTGAGAACGCTGCGGCGGGCTTTGGCATCACCGAGAACACCGCGCGCGAGCTGTTCGAGGCCGGCGCCGACTGCCTGACCCTGGGCAATCACAGCTGGGACCAGCGCGAGGCCCTGACCTATATCGTGCGCGAGCCGCGCCTGATCCGGCCAGCCAACTATCCGATCCTGTCGGATGCGCCGGGACGGGGCAGCCATCTCTTCCAGACCGACTCGGGCAAGACGATTTTCGTCGTGAACCTGCTGGGTCGCGTCCACATGGACGCCATGGACGATCCGTTCGCCGCCGCCGACCGCGAGCTGGACAAGGCGCCGCTGGCCCAGGTGGCCGATGCGGTGGTGGTCGACATGCACTGCGAGGCGACTTCCGAAAAGATGGCGATGGGCCACTATTGCGACGGCCGCGCCTCGCTGGTGGTGGGCACCCACACCCACGTGCCGACCGCCGACTGCCAGATCTTGCCCGGCGGCACCGCCTACCAGACCGACGCCGGCGCCTGCGCTGACTATGACAGCGTCATCGGCAACCAGAAGGAAGAGCCGCTGCGGCGCTTCACCACCAAGATCAGCGGCGGTCGCTATCAGCCGGCCAGCGGTCCGGCCACGGTCTGTGGCGTGTTCGTCGAGACCGACGACCGCACGGGTCTGGCCGTTCGCGTGGAGCCGATCCGTGTCGGCGGCCGGCTGAAGCCAACGGTGCCGACCGTCTAGGCGGGGTGACAAACCCCGTCGGCGGGCGCTAGAAGCGCGCCCACACTCCTCTTCAGACTAGAGACAGAGCCCTCCGAATGGCCGGTCACTCGAAATTCAAGAACATCATGCACCGCAAGGGTCGCGCCGACGCCGCGCGGTCCAAGCTGTTCTCCAAGCTGTCGCGGGAAATCACCGTCGCGGCCAAGACAGGCCTGCCGGATCCGGCCATGAACCCGCGCTTGCGCCTAGCCGTGAACAACGCCAAGGCCGAAAGCCTGCCCAAGGACGTCATCGAGCGCGCGATCAAGAAGTCGCAGATGGGCGACGCGGCCGACTACTCCGAGATCCGCTATGAAGGCGTCGCCGCCGGCGGCGTCGGCATCATCGTCGAGGTGATGACCGACAACAAGAACCGCGCCGCCGCCAATGTCCGCTCCTACTTCACAAAGATGGGCGGCAACATGGGGGCCACCGGCTCGGTGACCTTCAACTTCGATCGCGTCGGTCAGATCAGCTATCCGGCCAAGGCCGCGTCGGAAGACGACATGATGGAAGCCGCCATCGAGGCCGGCGCCGATGACGTTGTCTCCGACATGGAAGAGGAAGGCGAAGGCCACACGGTCTACACCGCCTTCGAAAGGCTGAACGAGGTGGCGGCGGCCCTTGAAGCCAAGTTCGGCGCGGCGTCGAACACCAAGATCGCCTGGCGTCCGAAGATGCAGGTGCCGGTCACCGGCGACAGCGTCGCCACCCTGATGAAGCTGCTCGACCTGCTGGACGAAGACGACGACGTCCAGGCCGTCTACTCGAACGAAGACATCAGCGACGAAGACCTGGCCAAGCTGGGTTGATGAATTGGGGGAGGTCCAGCGGGGCCTCCCCTTCGTCTTTGCGTATCCCCGAAAGGCCGAGGCCCTGGTGACCCTGTCCGCTTCCAACGCCCTGTCCGTCGTTGACCTTCCCGGCCTGCCCAACCACTACCGGGGCAAGGTGCGGGATAACTATGACCTGCCCGACGGCCGCCGCGTGATCGTGGCCTCGGACCGGCTGAGCGCCTTTGACCGCAATCTATGCGCGGTGCCGGGCAAGGGGCAGGTGCTGACAGAGACGGCGCGGTTCTGGTTCGACGCCACCGTGGACATCTGCCCCAATCACGTCGTCGCCTATCCCGATCCGAACGTGCTGATCGGCAAGCGTCTGGAGATGCTGCCGGTCGAGCTGGTGGTGCGCGGCTACCTGGCGGGAACAACCTCGACCTCGATCCTGACGCTGTACAACAAGGGCGAGCGCGAAATGTACGGCGTGACCCTACCGGATGGCCTGAAGGCCAACCAGCGTCTGCCGCAGCCGATCCTCACCCCGACCAGCAAGGCCGCCGACGGCGACCATGACGCGCCGCTGTCGCCGGCCCAGATCCTCGAGCAGGGTCTGTTGACGGCGCAGCAGTGGGAGACGCTCAGCGCCTACGCCCTGGCGCTGTTCGCGCGCGGTCAGGCCATGGCCGCCGAGCGCGGCCTGATCCTGGCCGACACCAAGTACGAATTCGGCCTCGACGAGACCGGCGCCATCGTGCTGGCCGACGAGATCCACACGCCCGACAGCAGCCGCTTCTGGAAGGCTTCGACCTATGCGGCCCGCTTCGAGGCCGGGCAGCGGCCCGAGAGCTTCGACAAGGACTTCGTCCGGGCCTGGGTGGCCGAGCGGTGCGATCCCTATAACGACCCGATCCCCGAGATCCCGGCCGAGCTGATCGCCCAGACCTCGGCGGTCTATATTGAGGCGTTCGAGGCGATCACCGGCCAGACCTTCGCCGCGCCGAACCCAAGCGAGCCGGTGATGGCCCGCGTGAAGCGCAACATCGACGCCTATCTGGCGGGGTAGCGGCCTGGGCCGGGGCAAGAGCCCGGGCCCAGCGCTTTGCCTCGTTCCTACTTGCCGCCAGCATAGTCCTTGATCAGGCCGTACAGGAAGTCGCGTCCCTCATACAGCGACTGGACGCGCATGCGCTCATTGAGGCCGTGGGCGCCGGTGCCGTCTGGACCATGGAACAGGCCGGTGACGCCATAGGTCGGAATGCCCGCCGCGCTGGTGTGCACCGCGTCGGTCGCGCCGGTCGACATGACGGGGAGGATCGGAACACCGGGCCACAGCTTGGCGGCGTTCTTCTGAATGGGGCCCATGATCGCCGGCGTCAGCGGCGGGGGCGGTGAGGCGGGCTTGGAGCTGTGGGCTAGGGTCACGGCGACCGCCGGATCCGCCGCCAGCTCGGTCAGCTTGGCCTTAACCTCATCGATCGGCGTGCCCGGCAGAATACGGCAGTTGGTGTTGGCCGTGGCCCGTTGGGGCAGGGCGTTCGGGGCGTGACCAGCGCTGACCATGGTGGCGACGCAGGTGGTCCGCAGCATCGAATTCCATGTGCGGTCCTTGGTGAGCAAGGCGAGCGCGGCCGGATCGCTGATGTCGGCGACCAGGGCCTTCATGGCCGCCGCCTGCTCGGGCGTGACGCGCGCCTGCATCTGGGTGAAATAGCCCCGCGTCGCGTCATTGAAGCGCGGCGGGAACGGATAGGCGCCGATCCGGTCAAGGGCTGCGGACAGCTGATAGATCGCATTGGGCGAAGCGGGTCGGCTGGAGTGTCCGCCGGGATTGGTCACGGTCAGCGTGAAGTCCTGATAGACCTTCTCGCCGGCCTGGACCTCCAGCATGACCGCCTTGCCCTGTTCATCGAGCAAACCGGAGGCGCCTTCGTTCAGGGCGAATTCCGCGTCGACCAGAGGGCGGTGGTTCTTCAGCAGGTCTTCGATGCCGTTGTAGCCCTCGCTCTCCTCACCGCAGGTGAGCGCCATCTTGATATCGCGCTTGGGTTTGAAGCCCGCCTGCTTCAGCCGGATCAGGCTATCGACCCAGATGGCGGCCTGGGCCTTGTCGTCAGACGTGCCGCGTCCGTAGAAATAGCCGTTCTCCTCGACCAGCTTGAACGGATCGCGGGTCCAGTCCTCGCGCTTGGCCTCGACCACGTCGATGTGGGCCAGAAGCAGCATGGGCTTTGTCTTGGCGTCGCTTCCGCGCAGCACCGCGACGAGGCTGCCCTCGCGCGGGTGCTTGGGCTCGACCACGACCTTGATGTCGGCCTCGGGATATCCCGCCGCCTTCAGCCGCGCGCCCATCGCCTCGGCGGCTGCGGTGCAGGATCCGACCGACAGGGTCGTGTTGATCTCGACCAGCTCCTGGTAGAGCGCACGGAAGGCCGCTTGGTCCGGGCTAAGGGGCTTGGGCGTGGCCGCAGTCTGCGCGTTCGCGGCGCTCGCCAGCGCCATCAGCGCGCCCGCCGTCATCCATGCCATCGGCTTCATCGAAATCGTCTCCCCAAGATCATGTGGCGGGCAGCAGAGCTTGCCTCGCGGCCGTGCGCAAGGGGGCGCGGTTAACCGCCCGTTAGCAAAGGACTGGCTTTTCGTGGGGGCGCGAAAAGGCGATGGTGCGAGAACACATGATGAACGCGAATCGCACCCCTATTCGAATTCTGGGCCTAGATCCGGGCCTGCGTCGCACCGGCTGGGGCGTGCTCTCGGTCGAGGGCTCGCGCATGACCCACGTCGCCCACGGGGTGATCGCCCCCGACGAAAAGGCCGATTTCGCCGACCGATTGCTGCACCTGTTTGAGGGGATCACGGCGGTGATCGAGCAGCATCGCCCCGACGAGGCGGCGGTCGAGGAGGTGTTCCTCAACACCAACGCCCAATCGACCCTGAAGTTGGGCCACGCCCGCGCCGCCGCCTTGATCGCGCCGGCCCGCGCCGGCTTGCTCGTGGCCGAGTATTCCACGCGCCTGGTCAAGAAGGCGGTGGTCGGGACCGGCGCGGCCGACAAGGCGCAGATCGGTTTCATGATCGCGCGGCTGCTGCCGACGGCCGGAAAGACGACGGCTGACTGCGCCGATGCGCTCGCCGTCGCCATCACTCACGCCAACTTGCGCGTCGCCAATCGGAGGGTCGCATGATCGGACGTTTGCGCGGGGCCGTCGCCGAGGTCGGCGAGGAAGAGGCCCTGATCGACGTCATGGGCGTCGGCTATCTGGTTCGCTGCGGCCATCGCACGCTCCAGCGCCTGCCGGCCCTGGGCGAAGAGACGTTGTTGCATATCGAGAGCCAGTGGAGCGAAAGCGCCGGCCTTCGGCTCTATGGTTTCCTGACGCGGGAGGACCGTCGCGCCTTCGTGCTGCTGCAGGCGATCCAGGGGGTGGGCCCCAAGGCCGCCATGGCGGTGCTGGACGTGCTGTCGCCGGCCGAGCTGGCTTCGGCCGTGGCGCGCGAGGACAAGGCCGCTGTCGGCCGCGCCAACGGGGTGGGGTGCTGATGAGCGCCCCGACCTCGTCCGCGCCGTCCGCGCCTGCCAAGCCCGCCCCGACCGGCGACGCCGTCGCGGCGCTGATGGGCCTGGGCGTGGCCGAGGTGAACGCCCGCCGCGTGGTCGAGGCGGCCGCCGCCGAGCTGGGTGAAGACGCGACCGTTCAGGCGCTGATCAAGGCCGGCCTCAAGGAGCTGGGTCGATGACCCGCATCATCTCCGGCGAGCCGCAATTCGGCGACCAGGTCCCCGCCACCGACCGCGCCCTGCGTCCCCAGACCTTGGCCGAGTTCGTCGGTCAAGAGCAGGCCAAGGGCAATCTCCGCGTCTTCATCGAGGCCGCCAAGGGCCGGGGTGAGGCCCTGGACCACGTGCTGCTGTTTGGCCCGCCGGGCCTTGGCAAGACCACCCTGGCCCAGATCGTCGCCCGTGAGCTGGGCGTGAACTTCCGCGCCACCTCGGGTCCGGTGTTGAACAAGCCGGGTGATTTGGCGGCGATCCTGACCAATCTCGAAGCCAACGACGTTCTGTTCATCGACGAGATCCATCGTCTGTCGTCCAACGTCGAGGAGATCCTCTATCCGGCCATGGAGGACCATGTGCTGGACCTGGTGATCGGTGAAGGGCCCTCGGCGCGTTCGATCCGCATCGATCTTGCGCCCTTCACCCTGGTGGCGGCCACGACGCGGGCCGGGATGCTGGCCACGCCCTTGCGCGACCGCTTTGGCATTCCGATCCGCCTGGAATTCTACACCCCGGCCGAGCTGCGCCACGTGCTGCAGCACGCCGCCCGCAAGATGGGCGCGCCGTTGACCGACGACGGCGCCGACGAGATCGCCAAGCGGGCGCGGGGCACGCCGCGCGTCGCCGGCCGTCTTCTGCGCCGGGTCCGCGACTTCGCCACCGCCGACGGCGCAATGAGCATCGACCGCAAGGCGGCCGCCATGGCCCTGGCGCGGCTGGAGGTCGACGAAAGCGGCCTGGACAGCCTCGACCGCCGCTATCTGCGCGCCATGATCGAGAACTATGGCGGCGGGCCCGTGGGTGTGGAGACCATCGCCTACGCCATCGCCGAGGCGCGCGACGCCGTCGAGGACGTCATCGAGCCCTATCTGATGCAGCAGGGCTTCATCCAGCGCACGCCGCGTGGCCGGATGGCTTGCGGTAAGGCCTATCTGCACTTGGGACTGACCCCGCCCGCCGCCCCGCCCGGGCAGGCGCAGGGCGCGCTTTTTGATGAGGGCTGACAGCTTGCGCGGGATTCGTTTGTTCACCGTCGGCCTGGCCGCCGCCGGCCTCGCCGTCTCCCTGGCCGCTATCAACCTGGCCGGCGCTCCGCGCAACGCCCTGATCGTCCAGGGCCTCGCGGCCGTGCTCGCCCTGGCCCTGGCCCTGTTGGTCGGGTGGTTCTGGCGCCGGGCCCGCTGGCGTCTTTGGTTGCTGATCACCGCCTGCGCTCTGGCCTTGGTCGTGACCCTGATGAACGGCGTCTCGCTGGAGGGGGCCAAGCGCTGGCTGGCGCTGGGGCCGGTGCAATTGCACACCGCGTCCATGGTCTTGCCGGTCGCGGCCTGGGCGTTCGCCAAGGGCTTCGGCGACCGTCGCGCGGCGCCGATCGCGGCCCTGCTGGCTTTTCTGCTGCTGTATCAGCACGACGCGGCCTCGTCGCTGGCCTGGGCTCTGGCGCTTGCGGCGGCGGCGCTGGTCGAGCGCCCCCGTCAGGCGACGCCCTGGGCGTGCGTGGCCATCGCCGCTCTCTTGGCCTACGGCGCCTGGGTCGAGCCCGACACCCTGCCGGCCGTGCCTTATGTCGAGGGACTACTTGACCAGACGTTCGCCGCCAATCCGGTGCTGGGCGTGCTGGCCGGCGTGTTGATGATCAGTCTGCCCGCGCCGTTTCTCCTGGTGGCCCGCGCGCGGCCAGAGCGCCGCGCCGAAGCCCTGGCTCTGGCCGCCTTGTGGGCCGGATGGATCGCCGGGAACCTGTTTGGAAACTATCCCGCGCCTGTTCTAGGCTACGGCACCGCGCCGATCCTGGCCTGGGGTCTGTCCCTGGGTCTGGTGCTCGGTGATCCCGTCGACCAGGACTCGTCCGCCGCATGATGGAACCCACCGCCGGCGCCTTCGAGGGGCGCGAGCACCAGTTGCCCGTCCGCATCTACTACGAGGACACCGACTTCTCGGGCATCGTCTATCACGCCAACTATCTGCGCTATCTGGAGCGCGGGCGGAGCGACTTCTTCCGGCTGGCCGGCATCTCGCACACCGAACTGGCGCAGCAGGACACGGCGTTCGCAATCATTCGCATGGAGCTGGACTTCAAGCGTTCGGCGCGGATCGATGACGCCCTGCTGGTGCGCACCACCTACGACCGCGTCGAGGGGGCGCGCCTCTTCGTCACCCAGAGAATCACGCGCGGCGAGGATGTGGTGCTGGAGGCCAAGGGCGTGGCGGTGTGTATCAGCCTGTCGGGACGTCCGCGTCGGCCGACCGCCGACATGCTGGCCAAGCTCTCGCCCTGGCTGACGCCCATCTAAGACCTGAGCGATGTCGATTTTCCGGATCGCTCGACGATTGTCATAGTTTCACCCCAGCGCCGCTTCATGCCATACGGCGCTCTCCAGTCCTGATCAGACGACCCAACGGAGCCTATCCCGAATGGACGCCGCGGCCGCCGCCCCGAATTTCTCGTTCTTCGCCCTGTTCATGCAAGCCGACTGGGTCGTGAAGGGCGTCATGATCGGTCTGATCCTGGCCTCTCTGGGCTCTTGGGCCGTGATCCTGGACAAACTGTTCCGCTTCCAGGCGCTGAACCGCGCCGCCGACCGCTTCGAGGAGCAGGTCAGCGGCGGTCGCTCGCTGGAGGATGTCGCCGGCGAGGCCGGGGCCAATCCCCGTCACGCTCTGCCACGCATGCTGCAGGCGGCGCTCAAGGAATGGCGCGACGCCAAGACCAAGGGCGCGATGAGCGAAAATCAGGCGGGTTTCCTGATCGCGCGGATCGACCGCATCCTCGACACCCAGATCGCGCGCGAGACTACGAAGGTCGAGGAGGGTCTCGGCAGTCTGGCGATCGTGGCCACCGCCTCGCCGTTTATCGGTCTGTTCGGCACGGTGTGGGGCATCATGCATGCGTTCCAGAACATCGCGATCTCAAAGAACACCTCGCTAGCCGTCGTCGCGCCGTCGATCGCCGAGGCGCTGTTCGCCACGGCCATCGGCCTGATCGCGGCCATCCCGGCCTATATCGCCTACAACAAGTTCTCGACCGACGCGGGCAAGTACGCCGGCCGCCTGGAAGGCTTCGCCGACGACCTGTCGACCGCGATTCAGCGTCGCCTGGCCGAGCGGGTCTGATCCGATGGCGATGTCCTCCAACGACGCCTTCGCGACGGGCGGGCGACGAGGCCGTCGTCGCGGCCGCCGCTCGCGCGGGGCGCTGTCCGAGATCAACGTCACGCCGCTGGTCGACGTGATGCTGGTGCTGCTGATCATCTTCATGATCTCGGCCCCGTTGCTGACGGCCGGGGTTCCGCTGGAGCTGCCCAAGACTGAGGCTGCGGCCCTGCAGAACCAGGACGAGCCGATCACCGTATCGATCCGCAAGGATGGTCAGATCTTCGTCGGCGAAACGCAGATCCCGTTCGAGAATCTGGCGCCGCGCATCGGCGCGATCGCGGGCGATGGCTATGACAAGCCGATCTTCGTGCGGGCTGACGGCGGGGCGACCTACGCCGTGGTGGCCCAGGTGATGGCGGGCCTGTCGAACGCCGGCTTCAACAAGATCAACTTGATCACCGAGACTGGCGGTCCTTCGACGGGCGCGGCCCCGCGCGAAGCCCAGCCCGAAGGCGCGGCCGACCTGCGGCCTGCGCAGTAGGCGCGGCATGAGCGCTCGCCGCGAACAGACTCTGTCTCCGGCCCTGCTGGGGTCAATCGCCCTGCACGGCGCCGTGGCGGCCGTCATCGCGTTCGGCCTGCCGTGGAAACAGTCCGAGCCGATCACCATCGGCGAGTCGGTGCCGGTCACGATCGTCACCAATGGCCCGACCAATGTGCGGCCGGCCGAGGAGGCGCTGGAGGAGCAGACCGCCCAGACCCCGGAGCCGACGCCCGAGGCGACGCCGCAGCCGCCCGCGCCGACGCCGTCTCCGACGCCAACGCCGGCCCCGGCTCCGCCGCCCAAACCCACACCGACGCCGAAGCCCACGCCGAGCCCCACGCCGGCGAAGCCAAAGCCGCAGAAAAAGAGTGAGAGCGACTTCTTCGCCTCGCTTGAGGCCTCGATCGCCAAGACCCAGAAGGCGAGCGGCAAGCCGACAGCGAATGCGGCTAAGGGCCCGGCGCGCGCTGAAACCTCAGTGTCCGCGCGGCCCGCCATGGGCGCGGCCACCGGGCTGTCGGCAGCGGCCCTCGGACGCTTGCAGGGCGAGGTTCAGGATCGCTGGAACCCGAACTGCGAGGTCGAGGGCGGGGCCAACGTCAACGTCCGGGTTGTCTTTGTGATCGGACCGGGCGGCCGCGTCGTCGGCCAGCCGGAATCGCCCGGTACGTCTTCGCCCGATCCCGTCGTGAAGGCCGCCTCGGACCGCGCCATTCGCGCGCTGTTCGCCGCCTCGCCGTTCGCCTACCTGCCTTCGGACCTGTACGGTCAGAAAATCGCCCTCAACTTCAACGCAAAACAGGCCTGTTCGCGTTGAGGCTTGAAAAAATGAACAAGGAGACCGCGATGCGCCAACGAGCCCGGAAGGGGATCAAAGCCCTCCTGCTGATGATCGCCGCCCTGCTGAGCGGCGCGGCCCTTGTCACGCCGGCCGCCGCGCAGATCGAGGTCGACATCAATGCGGGCGCGGTCAAGCCGCTGCCGATCGCGATTCCGGCCTTCTCCGGTTCGCCGCGTGGCGCCGAGATCGCCCAGGTCATCACGGGCAATCTTGAGCGCTCGGGCCTCTTTCAGCCGCTGAACGTCACCGGCGTCGCCGACAAACTGGCCGACGTGAACGTGCAGCCGCGTTTTCCGGACTGGCAGGCGACCGGCGCCCAGGCGCTGATCAACGGCCAGGTCACGGTCGGCGCCGATGGCGGCCTGCGCGTGGACTTCCGTCTCTGGGACGTTTTCAGCCAGCAGCAGCTGCTGGGCCTGCAGTTCTCCTCGACGCCTGACAACTGGCGCCGGGTCGCCCACAAGATCAGCGACGCGGTCTATGAGCGCCTGACGGGCGAGAAGGGCTATTTCGACACGCGCGTGGCTTTCGTCGCCGAGAGCGGTCCCAAGCTGAATCGTGTCAAGCGTCTGGCGATCATGGACCAGGACGGCGCCAACCCGCAGTACCTGACCGACGGCTCGTACATCGTGATGACGCCGCGCTTTTCGTCGACCAGCCAGGAGCTGACCTATATGGCCCTGCGGCCGACGGGGTCGTCGATCTATCTGTTGAATCTGGAGACCAGCCGCCAGGAAACGGTCGGCAAGTTCCCCGGCATGGTGTTCGCGCCCCGCTTTTCGCCTGACGGCAGCAAGGTGGCCTTCTCCGTCGAGCGGAACGGCAATAGCGACATCTATCTGATGGATCTGCGCTCGCGCGTGACGACCCGCATCACCACCGACCCGGCGATCGACACCTCGCCATCCTTCTCGCCGGACGGGACCAAGATCGTCTTCAACTCCGATCGCGGCGGTCAGGCCCAGATCTATGTGATGAACACCGACGGTTCGGGCGTGCGGCGGATCTCGTATGGCGGCGGCCGCTACACGACGCCCGTCTGGAGCCCGCGCGGCGACTTCATCGCCTTCACCAAACAGACGGGCGGCGAATTCCACATCGGCGTGATGCGCGCCGATGGCGGTGACGAGCGCCTGTTGACCACCAGCTATCTCGATGAAGGCCCCACATGGGCTCCAAACGGTCGGGTGCTGATGTTCTTCCGGGAAGGCGCCAGCGGGAATCCGAGGCTTTGGACCGTCGACATCACCGGCCGGATTCTGCGTCCAGCCGCCTATGGGGGGGCCGCTTCGGACCCGGCCTGGTCGCCCCTTCTGGACTAAAGTTCGAACGGTGCGAGCAACCTGAGCCGTAACCGTGCGTTCCCGGTTTGAGGATGGTCGTTGCGGTCGTTACTCCCGCCGGAAGTGAATCCGCACCGACTGTCAGTCAGACATTTAGAGGGTCCATTCCTAGCCTTGCGCAGGTATGGATCAGGCTCAGAGTTCGTAAACTTGAGGAGAAACTGGATGAGCTTCGACACCCAGCGCGCCGTTAGACTGGCGCTCGTCGGCTTGGCCGCCGCCTCGCTGGCCGCCTGCGCTTCGCGTCCGAAGCCTCAGCCCGTGACGCCGCCGGCGCCCGCGCCGCAGCCGACGCAACCGGCGCCTTACACGCCGCCGGCCCAGCCGCCGGTCGCCAGCGGCATCCTGCCCGGCTCGGTCCAGGACTTCGTCGTCAACATCGGCGACCGCGTCTACTTCGACACCGACGAGTACGTGATCCGTGCGGACGCCCAGCCGGTTCTGGCCGGCCAGGCCCAGTGGCTGAACCGCTATCCGAGCGTGCGTATCCGCATCGAAGGCAACGCCGACGAACGCGGCACGCGTGAGTACAACCTGGCGCTCGGCGCTCGCCGCGCCAACGCCGTTCGCGACTTCCTGATCGCCCAGGGCGTCGCCGGCGCCCGTGTTCGAGCGAAGAGGCCTGGGCTCGTAACCGTAACGGCCACACGGCCATCACGGATGGCGCTCGCTAAGACGCGTTTAGACAGGGCGGCTTCTCAGGCGAGAAGCCGCCCTAGTTTTGTCTCGGTAGTATCGGTAAATCACGACCATGACGCTGAAATCCGCCCTGCTCGCCGTCCTGTTCGCCTCCACCGCCGCCGTTGCGGCCGCCCAGACTCCGCTGCCGCCAGCCGATCCTCTGGACGATCGCTCCGTCAAGCGTGTCGAGCGTATGGAGAAGGTCGTGCGCGAGCTGCGTTCGATCGTGTTCCAGGGGCGCGACACGGGTAAGCCGGTCGTCGTGCAGCCGGCCGAGACCGATGCGCAGATCGCGGCGCTGAATGAGCGCGTATCCGATCTCGAGCAGACCCTGACCCGACTGAACGGTCAGAACGAGGCCGCCAATTTCGAGTTGACCAAGGTCCAGCGGGCCGCCGCTGATCAGAAGGCGCGCGCGGATGCGCTGGAGCAGCGCCTCGCCGCGATCGAGAAGACGCTGGCGGATCTACAGGCGGCCGCCACCGCCCAGGCTGCGGCGCCCGTCAGTGGTGATGCGCCTGCGCCGCCTGCGCCGCCCGCCGATCCGGCCGTCGCCTTCAAGCAGGCCAAGGATCTGCTCTTGGCCGGCGACTACGCCAACGCCGAGCAGGCCTTCGCCGCTTATGTGAACAACTATCCCGACAGCGCCAAGGCGTCCGAGGGGCGCTACTGGCTGGGTGAGACGCAGTTTGTGCGCGAGGCTTATACCGACGCCGCCGGCAACTATATCGGCGCCCTTCGAGGCTGGCCGCAAACCAGCTGGGCGCCTGACGCGACCCTCAAGCTCGCCCGGTCGATGGTGGCGCTGAAGAAGACGGCGGAAGCGTGCCGCACCCTCGACGAGCTGGCCAAACGCTATCCCAAGGCGCCCGCCCAAGTGAACTCGCGGGCGGCCTCCACCCGCGTCGCGGCCAAGTGCGCCTAGACCAGGTCGGAGCCGCCCTCGACCGGCGGCTCGATCCAGCGTCTCGCGCGCCGATCGCCGTTGGCTTTTCCGGCGGCGGCGACTCCCTGTTCCTCCTCAGGACGATCCTGGACTGGGCGCGGCCATATGGTCGCACAGTCCTGGCCCTGGTCGTTGATCATCAGCTGCAACCTGACAGCGCGCGCTGGACCGCAGAGGCGGTCGCCAAGGCGGTGGGGTTCGGTGCGGAAGCGCGCGCTTTGGCCTGGGCGGGCGACAAGCCCCGGACGGGCCTCCCCGCTGCGGCGAGGCGCGCCCGGCATGCGCGGCTCGCTGCGGCCGCGCGCCAGGCCGGTGCGCGCGTATTGGTTCTTGGCCATACGGCCAGCGACCTCGCAGAGGCGGCGGCGATGCGGGTCGAGGGCTCTTCTGTATCCAGCCCCCGGGAATGGGCGCCGTCACCCGTTTGGCCGGAGGGACGCGGGATCTTCGTGCTCCGACCGTTGCTTTCGCTGACCCGGGCGGAGATCAGGGACAGTCTGGCGCGCGAGGGGGAAACCTGGTTCGACGATCCCGCCAACCTTGATCTGCGGTACGCCCGGGCGCGGGCTCGCGCGCAAGGCGCGGAGGCGGCCCCGAATGTGCGGATCCAGTGCGAACCGCCGAGGGCCTTCGCCGTCGACGCTGTCGGCGTGATCCGATTGCCTCGCGACATAGCCCCGGCCCATCTGGCGGCGGCCTTGCTCTGCGCCAGCGGAACCGAGCGGCCGCCCAGGGGCGAGCGTCTGGCGCGTCTGGTCGATCGGTTGCGGTCTGGTGAGACGTTCACGGCAACGCTCGCCGGCGCACGCATCGAGGCGGGGGAGACGGTGCTCATCTGCCGCGACGCCGGTGAGGCTGAGCGCGGCGGTCTTGCCCGCCTCGACCTCTCGCCGCGCGAGGTCGGCGTTTGGGACGGCCGTTGGGAAGTCATCGCTGGCGACGCTGCGGTCGCGGTCGTGCCTCTGAAGGGCCGGGCGTCCAGCTTGGCCATCGGGCGACGGGGCGGACTTATGGGCGTCGCGTCCGTCGCGCGCCCCTCACTGCCCCTGTTGATGCGCGAAGGGCGCGACGGGCCGGGGGAGCTGCCGCTTGACGGCCCGGAGCTTGCAGCCGAAGGAGAAGAGCGCGCGCGCTCGCTCGTTCTGGATCGGTTCAAGGCCGCCGTAGGCCTTCTCGACCAAGAATCCGTGACTTGATGTCACGTCCGTGGCGCAAGCGCTCGCGACCCCCTATCTTGGTGGTCGAGACCTCTACTCGCTCGGAAGACCCCATTCGCTAGGAAGACAAGGCGTATGAATTTCAGAAACCTGGCCATCTGGCTGGTGATCGTGGCGGTGTTGGGCGGCGTGTTCGTCGTCAGCCAGAACTCGCGCACGAAAAGCGGCGGCGAAATCAGCTATTCCCAGCTGCTCAAGGACGTTGACGCGGGCAAGATCAAGTCGGCCGAGATCGCCGGCCAGACG
>NCDQ01000092.1 GCA_002280275.1 Caulobacter vibrioides
TCCCCAACCACGCCGACGGCGGGCGGGTCTGGCCAGCAACCAGATCCCCGGACCGTTCGAGTATCCCCCTCGAACCTGTCCCCGCTCGACCGCCCCCCGAAGCCGCGAAGGTCGCTGGCCGCGCGCCCTCCCCAATGCTTCGAGGTGACAAGAGGATAGGGCCGGTTTTGCAGGGGAGGATGAAATCGCGGGAGCGCTCGTGGAGCGCCCCTAAAATCCCTCTCTCTGAGAGAGAGGGAGGGGCCCGCGCCGTTAGGCGTGGGAGGGTGAGAGGCTACGAGGGTAACCTTCAAATCCTATTTTATTCCAATATCTTGCGGCAACGTCCAATCCGGAAAGGGTGAAACCTCTCACCCTCCCATGCTGCGCATGGGCCCCTCCCTCTCTCAAAGAGAGAGGGATTCTCCGCCCATCGCTTAAGAGCGTTCAGCCCGCAGCTTCGCGTTCAGCGCCAGGCTCTTTTCCATCCGCGCCAGCTGCTCCGGCGTCGCCGGCGACTGGTGCTTGGCCTTCCACTCGGCGGCGGGCATGCCGTGGACGGCTTCGCGGGCGGCTTCCTTGCTGATCGCCCCGTCCGAGGCCTCATGGACCCAGTCGCCCAGGCAGTTGCGGCAGAAGCCGGCCAGGCCCATCAGGTCGATGTTCTGGGCGTCACTGCGCATTTGTAGGTGTTCGACCAGACGGCGGAAGGCGGCGGCGGCGAGGCGGTCTTCGATCTCGAGGGTCATGGTCGTTGCGTCCTATGGGGGCGCTAGCTGTCTCAATCAGGACCGCTGAAAAGTCCAACACAACCTCGTCATCCCGGAAACCTCAAGGAGGCTATCCGCGACCCAGAGGTGAGCGGCATTGCGGTTACCGTCTGGGCCTGGGCGCTATAGCCGCGCAAGCGGGCTTCTGACCGGCACGACCATTGGGCGGATTGCGGAGGCCCCGAGGGGCCCCGCGCCTTACGGGATCACGACCTCGCCGTCTTCCTTGGTGAACTGCTCGGGCTTGCGGTCCAAGAGGTCGAGCACCAGCTCGGACGGACGGCACAGCTTCACGCCCTTGGGCGTGACGACGATCGGGCGGTTCACCAGGATCGGATGCTCGATCATGGCGTCGAGCAGACGCTCGTCCGATACGTCGTCGGCCAGCAGGCCCAGGGTCTCGGCGGGCGTGCCCTTTTCCCGCATCAGGGCGCGCAGCGATCCGCCGGACTTGGCGGCCAGATCCTGAAGCTGCTCACGGGTCCAGCCGGTCTTCAGGTACTCGACGACCTGCGGCGCGTAGCCGGCGGCCTCGACCATGGCCACGGTGTTGCGCGAGGTGCCGCAGGCCGGATTGTGGAAGATGGTGATTGGGAACGCGGTGTCGGTCATCGTGATGGGTCCGTCTTGAGAAGCCAGCCAAACAGCGCCGCCGCGAGCAGGGCGCCGATAAGCTGGGCGAGAATGAAGGCCGGAGCGCTGGCCGGCGCAATGCCGGCGAAGGTGTCCGACAGGCTGCGCGCCACCGTAACCGCCGGATTGGCGAACGAGGTCGAGGCGGTGAACCAGTAGGCTGCGGTGATGTAAAGCCCCACCGCCAAGGGTGTGCTGTCAGGTCGGAAGCGGCTGACGCCCAAGATGGTGGCCAGCAGGCCAAAGGTCGCCACCACCTCGGCGAAGGCCTGGTCGCCGCCCGATCGCAGCTTGGTCGAGACCTGCAGGATCGGCTCGCCGAACATGGCGTGGGCCGTCCAGACGCCGGCGATCCCGCCGAGCACTTGGGCCAGCGGATAGGCCAGGGCTAGGGCGACCGGCAGCTCTCGGCGGAGCGCCGCCACCAGGGTGACGGCGGGGTTGAAGTGGGCGCCGGAGATGGGGCCAAACACCCAGATCAGCACGACCAAGGCCGCCCCGGTGGCCAGGGTGTTGCCCAGCAGCGCAATGGCGACGTTTCCGCCCGACAGGCGTTCGCCCATGATCCCCGAGCCGACCACGACAGCCAGCAGCAAGGCCGTGCCCAGGGCCTCGGCGACGAGACGGCGGGGCGTATCGAACGGGCTCACGCCTTGGCCGTCCCGCAAGCCATGCCGCTGCTGACGATCGCGCTGAGCGGCGCGCAGATCTGCGGCGCGCCGGCGCAGCAATCGTCCATCAGAAAGCCCAGCAGACCGCTCATGGCGTCGTAGTCGGCCGTGTAGATGATCGAGCGGCCGTCCCGGCGCGAGGCGATCAAGCCGGCGTGGGACAGCACATTGAGATTGGCCGACAGGCTGTTAGGCAGCACATTCAGCGCGCGGGCGATCTCGCCGGCGGCGACGCCGGCGGGGCCGGCCTGCACCAGAAGGCGGAAGATGGCCAGGCGCCCTTCATGGCCCAGGGCCGACAACATGTTGACAGCGGCTTTCGATTCCATATTTCCAATATGCTGGAATTATTCGACAGTTCAATGACCATGCTGGAGGCGCCGTTGTCCGAGTTCCCCGCCCTCGATCCGAAGTTTCTGGCCAAGATCGACGAGGCGCGTCTGGAGGTCGACGCTCGCGCCGTCCACCCGCCGCGCATCCTGCTGCTGTATGGATCGCTGCGCGAGCGCTCGTTCAGCCGCCTG
The DNA here is from genome assembly GCA_002280275.1 of Caulobacter vibrioides. GTDB lineage: Bacteria > Pseudomonadota > Alphaproteobacteria > Caulobacterales > Caulobacteraceae > Caulobacter > Caulobacter vibrioides_A. The sequence goes on from NCDQ01000092.1 coordinate 2,578, forward strand.
CTGGTGGAAGAGGCCGCGCGCATTCTTCAGGCCTTGGGCTGCGAGACCCGGATCTTCGACCCGCGCGATCTGCCGCTGCCGGACGCCACCGGCCCGGACCATCCCAAGGTGCAGGAGCTGCGCGCGTTGTCCCAATGGTCTGAAGGCCAGGTCTGGTGCAGCCCGGAACGGCACGGCGCGATCACCGGGATCATGAAGGCGCAGATCGACTGGATTCCGCTGGAGATCGGCAGCGTACGGCCCACCCAAGGCAAGACCCTGGCGGTGATGCAGGTCAGCGGTGGGTCTCAGTCGTTCAACGCGGTCAATACGCTGCGCCTCTTGGGCCGCTGGATGCGGATGATCACCATTCCCAACCAGTCGTCGGTGGCGATGGCCTTCCGCGAGTTCGACGACAACGACCGCATGCTGCCGTCCAGCTACTACGACCGCGTGGTCGACGTGATGGAGGAGTTGGTGAAGTTCACCCTGCTGACGCGCGACCGCGCGGACTATCTGGTCGATCGCTACAGCGAGCGGAAGGCCCAGGGGCGGATCCCCGAGCACGTCGCCCTGGCGGCCGAGGCCATGAAGCACGAGACAGCGTCCGCATGACGGGCGCCGCGCTGACCACGCGTCCGGCGACCATCGCGGACGCGGCGGCCATGGCCGAGATCTATAACGAGGGCATTGCCGATCGGGTCGCAACCTTCGAGACCCAGCTTCGCACCCCCGAAGACGTGATGGGCTGGTTCGATGGCGAGCATCCGGCCGTGGTTGTGGTCGACGCCGAGGGGCAGGTGGTCGGCTATGCGGTGACCTTCGCCTACGCCGATCGCTGCTGCTATGCGGGCGTGGCGGAGTTCTCGGTCTATGTCCGGCGGTCGCATCGAGGCCAGGGTGTCGGCGTGGCGGCCATGAAGGCCCTGATCGCCGCCGCAGAGGCCGCGGGCCTCTGGAAGCTGCTGTCGCGGGTGTTTGTCGAGAACCAGGCCAGTCTGGCGCTGTTGCGCTCGGTCGGTTTCCGCGAGGTGGGCGTGCATGAGAAGCACGGCAAGCTCGACGGCGTCTGGCGCGACGTGGTCGCCGTTGAGCGTATTATCGAAGCCAATCTCGACTAGAACGGGGCCTGGGCGTCACCGCCCAGGCCCGTTTCTGTGATCAGCCCTTTGGCGTGATCTTGATCAGCTTGCCGTCTTCTTCGTCGGTGAGGACATAGATCGCGCCGTCGGGACCGGTCACCACGTCGCGGACGCGGCCGCCGATATCGGTAAACAGGCGCTCTTCGCCGACCACCTTGTCGTCCTTCAGCACCAGGCGCGCGACATGCTGTTCGCGTAGCGAGCCGACCAGCAGGCTGCCCTTCAGGGCCGGGAACAGGGCGCCGTCATAGAAGCTCATGCCGGACGGGGCGATCACCGGATCCCAGTAATAGACCGGCTGCTCAAGACCGTCCTTCTGGGTGGCGCCGTCACTGATCGCCTTGCCCGAATACTCCTCGCCGTAGGTGATCAGCGGCCAGCCATAGTTCTTGCCCGGCTCGGGACGGTTGAGTTCATCACCGCCGCGCGCGCCATGCTCGACGGTCCACAGGCGGCCCTGGGCGTCCAGGGTGGCGGCCTGGATGTTGCGATGGCCCAGCGACCAGATATCGGGCTTGGCGCCGGCGGCGTTGACCAGCGGGTTGTCGCTGGGGATCGAGCCGTCGGCGTTGATCCGCACCACCTTGCCCAGCGTGCCGTCCGCGTTCGGAGCCTGCACCCGGCCGGCGAGCACCGATCGATCGCCCGTGGTGATGAAGAGCTTGCCGTCGCGGCCAAAGACCAGGCGGCCGCCGAAGTGCAGGGCGCTGGCCATCTTCGGCGTCTGACGCCAGATCACTTGCACATTGTCGACCTTGGGCGCGGCGCCGAGGGTCAGCTTGGCCCGCGCCACGGCGGTGCCGTTCACGCCGTCGACCTCCTCGGCGTAGGCCCAATAGACAAGGCCGTTCTTGGCGTAGTCGGGATCGAGCGCGACCCCGAGCAGTCCGCCCTGGCCCTCGGCGTAGATCGCCGGCAGGCCCGTCACGGCGGGCGAGAGCTTGCTGTCCTTGCCAAAGACCCGCAGGCGGCCGGCGCGCTCGGTCACAAGGATCTCGCCGGTCGGCAGGAAGGCCATGCCCCAGGGATGGTCAAGACCGCTGGCCAGGGTCTGGTACTGGCCCGTGACGCCCGAGTTCAGACCCGGCGCGCGGGTCTGGTTTGTGAAGGCGGGCTTCTGGTCGGGCGCGTTCGGCGCGCGGCTCTCGACGGGCGCGCCGGCCTGACCGGGCTGAGCGGGAGCGGGACCACAGGCGGCCAAGGCGGCGGCGAGGGCGGCGGAGGCGGTGAGCAAGGGTGTGCGCATGGCTCCTACTTAGAGCGCTTTTCCCGCTGCGCCAGCCCGGATGTCCCCAAGCTTGGGGGCGATACGAAAAGGGCCGGGGATCGCTCCCCGGCCCAGATCGACTTTGCATGAAGCGCGGCGGTTAGATCTTCACCGGCTCCATCTTCGGCGTCAGCAGGTGGACGACCAGAAGCGCGACCAGATAGGCGCTGCCGGCCACGATGAAGATCGGCGTGTAGGTGCCGATGCTTTCCAGCACGCCGCCGATGTACTTCGAGAACACCATGCCGCCGACGGCGCCCAGCATGCCGCCGATACCGACGACCGAGCCGACGGCGCCGCGCGGGAACACGTCCGAGGGCAGGGTGTAGAGGTTGGCCGAGAAGCCCTGGTGGGCGGCGGTGGCGACGCCGATGATCAGCACGGCCAGCCAGACCGAGTCCGCGAACGAGGCGAACATCACCGGCACGGCCAGCAGGGCGCAGACCAGCATGGTCAGCTTGCGGGCCTTGTTGATGCTGGCGCCGTTCTTCAGCAGGCGAGAGGACAGCCAGCCGCCCCCGACGCTGCCGACGTCGGACAGCAGATAGATGGCGACGATCGGCGGGCCGAAGGTCTTGAGGTCCATGCCATAGCGCTTGCCCAGGAAATCGGGCAGCCAGAACAGGAACATCCACCAGATCGGGTCGATTAGGAACTTGCCCAGGGCGTAGGCCCAGGTTTCGCGCTTGGTCAGCAGCTTGGTCCAGGCGATCTTTTCGACCGGGTCGGCCGGATCCTGCTCGATGTGCGCCAGCTCAGTGGCCGACAGGGTCTTGGTCTGGCGCGGGCTGCGGTAGACCAGCAGCCAGATGGGCAGCCAGATGAGGCCCGCGACGCCGGTGACGATGAACGCCATCTGCCAGCCCCAGGTCAGCACGATGGCCGGAACGACCAGCGGCGTGACAATGGCGCCGATGTTGGTGCCGGCGTTGAAGATGCCGGTGGCGAACGCGCGTTCCTTTTTCGGGAACCACTCAGTGACGGCCTTGATGCCGCCCGGGAAGCCGCCAGCCTCGCCGACGCCCAGCGCCATGCGGGCGAAGATGAAGCCCGTCAGGCCGCGCGCGCCCGCGTGGGCGATGTGCGCGACTTGCCAGATCAGGAAGGCGATGCCGAAGCCCCAGCGAGCCCCGATCTTGTCCATGATCTTACCCCAGACGAGGTAAGCCACGGCGTAGGAGAGCTGGAAGTAGAAGACGAGGTCGGCGTAATCGCTCTCGCTCCAGCCAAATTCCTTGGATAGGTCGGTCTTCAGAAAGCCGATCGTCTGGCGATCGACGTAGTTGATGACCATCGCGAAGAAGAGCAGGGTGACGATGATCCAGCGATACCGCCCGATCTTCTCGGAGGGCTCTGGGGGCTTTGGCACATCCATAAGCTTAGCTTCCTTCCCAGTTACTCTTGTCGCATTATTATTGGCGTCAGGCCGGAACGGCCACGCAGTCCACCGTTCCGAACGGGCCGAAACTGACGTGGGCCACATCGCCGGCGACCACGTCATGAATGCCCGTGGTGGCGCCGGTGGTGACGATCTGGCCCTTCTTCAGCGGCTTGCCGCGCGCGGCGACGGTTCCGAGCAGAAAGGCGAGGGCGGCTAGCGGCGAACCGGGAATGGTCGCGGCGGACGCCGTACCAACCGACTTGCCGTTGATGAAGGTCTCGACCGGCATATCCTCCCAGGCGATGTCACGCCAGTTGGAAATGGCCTGACCAATGATCTGACCATCGTTATTGCCGAAGTCGGACGCCACGACCGTCGGGCCCAGCGCGTTGATGGTCTTCAGGGGGCTGCCGGCGATCTCGACGCCGACGAGGAGTTCGCCGACGTAGTCGGCGGCTTCCTCGACCGTCCAGTCGGTCTTGCCTTCGGGGGCGTCCTTGCCCAGGCGGATGATGAACTCGGCCTCGACCGCGCAGAAGCCGCCGTCGATCGCGCGGAAGGTGTTGGGTTCGCCGCTTGAGGCCTGCTGGACCTTGGACTTGAAGATGCAGCCGGCCAGGCGCTCGGCGCCCAGGCGCTCGCGGTGCTGCGGCGGCACCAAGCCAACCTTCCAGCCGACCAGTTCGTCGGGCCACAGGTCGATCGCGATGTCTTGAACCGCATACGCTGACGCCCTGTTGGCGAGCCTTGACGAATTGGGGGGCGATGGCCGCAGGGGCGAAAATCTCGCTGTCGGCCTCAGAAACGGTCACGCCGCAAGTCCTCCCTCGAATCCGGCACGTCCCCCGCTTTCGGGGTTTGCGATGTCTCTAATGGAAACCGGTGTCATTGACAATCGGGGCTGAAACACCCTCCTGCATGGAAATCTAGGGCTGCTCAGGGCGCGAGCATTGCGTGCGCAGGGCCATCACCGTCGTCGCGACTTGACACCCGTAATAGCGCGTATAGCGTCGCGCGTTGAATTACGGATGTAAGCGTTATGCACATCACCGCCGCCGAAGCCCATGTCATGGAAGCGCTCTGGCGCCGCTCGCCGCTGTCGGCCGACGATCTGGTGGCCGAGGTTGGCGCTGCGCAGAACTGGGGCGAGGCCACCGTCAAGACGCTGATCAATCGCCTGCTGAAGAAGAAGGCGATCAAGTCCGAGCGCGCCGAGGGCAAGCATGGCTACCGCCCGTTGGTCGACCGCAGCGCCTATGTCCAGGCCGAGAGCCAGGGGCTGCTGGACCGCCTGTTCGAGGGACAACTCGCGCCGCTGATCAGCCACTTCGCCCAGCACCGTCCGCTCAAGCCGGACGAGGTCGCCAAGCTCAAGAAGCTCATCGACGAGATGGGCGAGTAGCGAGCGCAGGCTTGGCGCAATCTAGGCCGCCTGACGACCGTCCGACGGCTTGTTTTTGCCAAGGCCCAGTCCAGCGAGGATGTGCGTGACTGCCGGCGAACCCGCATCGGCGCGTCGGTAGGCCAAGCCGACATCGCGGGTGAGACCAAGATCGCCAAGGTCGCGGATGGCGACCTTGGCGTCGGACGGAATGACGCCCTCAGGCAGAACGGTGGCTCCGACGCCAGCCTCGACCAGGGCCAGCGCCCATTCCTCCGTCGTGGCTATGGCCGTCACCCAAGGCTGGAAGCCTAGATCAGCGGTCTGGCTGGCGTTCTCGCAGTGGCAGCGGGCGATCAGGGGCAAACCCTCAAGGTCCGCCAGCATGAGACGGGGCTTGAGCCTCAGCGGATGTCGCGCGGGAAGCGCCAGCACGTAGCGCTCCGACCACAGGGGAGCGAAGACCTCCGTCTCCCGGAGCAGGGCGCTGGAGATGATCCTAGCGTCACAGGGCAGGTCGGGATCGACAACGGAAAGACGGGTGTCTCCATCCCTGGCAAGGGCCTTGAGCAAGGCGCCGACGCGCTTGATGTCCAGGCTGCGCATCAGGCCCAGCGTAACCTCAGGCGCCGGCGAGTTGGCGAACAGCCCCTTCAACGCCAGGGTCTCATCGACCAGCCGTCGGGCCCGCTCATACAGGGTGTCGGCGGCCGTGGTCGGGGCCACACCCTTGCGGTGGCGCACGAAAAGCACCGCGCCCAGTTCGCGCTCAAGCGAGGCCAAGGCGGTCGAGATCGACGGCTGAGAGATGTAGCAGCGACGGGCGGCGGCGGTGACGCTGCCGGTTTCGTAGACCGCCAGGAAGTAGCGCAGCTCCCGCAATTCCATAGCTGCTTCCTATGATGATGCTCGCATATCTATATTTTACGGATATTACGGTTGGCGCAATGGTCTCCGCGAACAGGAGACCACCATGACCTTTCATCGCACGACGCCGGCCGCCCTTATGGCCGTCCTGTCCCTGGCCGCCTGCGCGGCTCAGCCCTCTGAACCCGCTCCGCCGGTTCCCTCCACGCCGGTCGCCGCACGGCCCCCGGAAGGGGTGACGCTGAGCGCGTTGCCGTCCGGCGCCACGCAGTCGAGCGCGGCCATGGCGTTTGAGGGCGGTTCGGCGCGGGACAAGCGCACCTTCGTCACCGGGGCGATCCTCGTCGACCACCCCAGGGGCAAGCTCCTGTTCGACGCGGGTTACGGCCGCCACCTCGCCGAACACTTCCAGACCGCCCCAGCCTTGATGCGCGTGGTGGTTCGACCAAGATTGGGCATGACCGTCGCGGATCAACTCGCGCGGGGTGGTGTCCGGCCGTCGGACCTGAAGGCGGTCGTCCTGACCCACGCCCATTGGGATCACGTCAGCGGTCTGGAGCACCTGAAGGGCGTCCCTGTCTGGGTCCCGAAGGCGGAGCTCGACTTTATCAAGGGCAAGGATCCTTCAGCCGAGCTGGCGCGCCGCCTGGGCTTGAGCGACTATCAAAGCTACGATTTTCCGGACGGGCCCTATCTGGGCTTCCCGCGCAGTTGGGATGTGTTCGAGGACGGCAGCGTGGTTCTGGCGCCAACGCCTGGCCATACGCCGGGGGCGATTGTCGCTTTCATCACGACCTCGACCGGAAAGCGCTACGGGCTTGTCGGCGACACCGCATGGCAGAGCGAAGGGGTCGAGCGCCCGGCGCAGAAGCCCTGGCTAAGCCGATGGCTTGTCGACCACGACGGTCCTTCGACCTGGTCTGCCCTTCGCAAGCTTCATGCAGCCAAGGCTGCGATCCCGGACCTCATCGTCGTGCCCGCTCACGACGCGCGCGTCTGGGAGACGCTGCCACGTTTCGCAAGCGAGACGCCGTAGGACGGCGCGCCACGCGTGTGGAGCCGGAAGTCGCTGCATCAACGGCCGCTAGGCCCGCATTGCGCGGGCCTCGGCGTTGCGGGCTTTCAAGACTCCGGCCGCGGTGTCCAGGCTCTGGATGGAAGGCGGTGATGGCTCGTCTTCCTCGACTTCGGGGTCGGCAGGTCCCTGCAACGCCGAGACAAAGTTGTCGCGCCAGGCGGTGACGTCCTCGCGCTGGACGTTCTCGAACAAAGCTTCCCACCGGCGCTGACGTTCGGCGAGATCCATCGACAGAGCGCGCTCAAGGGCGTCGGAGATCTCTTCGGGACTGTTGGGATTGACGATCAAGGCCGCCTTCATCTGGCGGGCGGCGCCGGCGAAGCGCGACAGGATCAGCACGCCGGGGTCTTCGGGGTCCTGGGCGGCCACGAACTCCTTGGCGACCAGGTTCATGCCGTCCCGCAAGGGCGTCACCAGCGCCGCCTTGCTGGCGCGATAGACGCCGGCCAGCTCGTCTCGGCGGTAGGAGCGATTGACCCAGCGGATCGGGGTGAAGTCCATCTCGGCATAGGCGCCGTTGATGCGGCCGATCAGGCCGTCGAGACGAACCCGCAGATCCTGGTAGGCCTCGACTTGATCGCGGGAAATCGGAGCGATCTGCAGCAGCATCACCTCGCGGCGGAGGGCGGGGTGATCGTGCAGGAAGCGCTCGAACCCGACCAGCCGCTCCTCGAGGCCCTTGGAGTAGTCGAGCCGGTCCACACCGACCACCATCTTGCGAAAGACGCTGTGGGCCATCATCCGGTCATAGACCTTGCGCGCGGTGTCGCCCTCGACAAGCCGGGCGAAATCCTGCGCGTCCACGCCGATCGGGAACGCGGCCGCGCGGGCGCGCTTGCCGAACGCCACGAGCTCGCCCCGGTCGGTCTTGGCCCCTTCGACCTCGGAGAAGACATAGCCTTCGAAGGCCTGCAGCGACTCCTCGGTCTGGAAGCCGATCAGGTCGTAGTCGAACAACGCCTCCACCAACTGGCGATGGCGCGGCAGGGTGACCACCAGCTGGTGGGCCGGCCACGGAATATGCAGGAAGAAGCCGATCCGGTTCGTGACGCCCAGCCGTCGCAGCTCCCGGGCCAGCGGGATCAGGTGATAGTCGTGGATCCAGACGATATCGTCGGGCTCGATCAGCGGCAGCAGGGTCTGCGCGAACAGGCGGTTGACGCGATCATAGCCCTGCCCGAACGAGCGGTCATAGGCCGTCAGATCCACGCGATAGTGGAACAGCGGCCACAGGGTCTTGTTGGCGTAGCCGTTGTAGTACTCCTGATAGTCGGTCTCCTCGAGGTCGACGGTGGCGACGGTGACCCCGTCGATCCGCTGCATGTTCAGCTGGCCCGTGAACTCCGGAACGGTCTTGCCGCTCCAGCCAAACCAGATGCCGGAGTACTCACGCAGGGCCGCCGCAAGCGCCATGGCGAGCCCCCCGGTCGAGCTTTCGCCCTCGGCCGGATTGGGGGGATTCACTCGATTGGAGACGACGATCAGGCGGCTCATGCGGCCACCTGCGCGGTCAGGGCCTGCAGCCAACGGCCGACCTCCCGAGTGTCGGCGAGGCGATAGCGAGCGGCGGTCGGGCGCGGTTCGCCGACCAGCACGCCAAAGCCGCCCAGACGCTCGGCGGCTGCGAAGCCGTCCTCGTCGGTGAGGTCGTCGCCCACAAAGATCGGCAGCGCGCCTACGAAGGGGGTCTCGCGCAGGAAGGCGGTCAAGGCCGCGCCCTTGTCGGCGCCGGGCGTGCGCAGCTCGGCCACCATGTCGCCCAGTTGCAGGATCAGCCCCGTAGCCTGCGACAGGCGCTCAGCGGCCTCGGTCACCGCTTCGGCGGCGTTGGGCGCATTGCGGTAGTGCAGGGCGACGCTCAGGCCCTTGTCTTCGAACAGCAGCCCTCGGTCGCAATGGGCCAGCTCGCCCAGGATACGGCGCGCGTCCTCCAGACCGGCGTGAGGCTCCAGCGTTGTGACGGCGCCATCGGCGGACCGACGGACAAGGCCGTGGACGGCGCCGATGGCGGGCACGCCGCGATCCAGAATATGGTCAAGGTCGGGCAGCGAGCGGCCGCTCACCACGGCGACGCGATCCTCCAGCGTCTCGCTCAGGCGCGACAGCAGCCGCGCGCGCGCAGGGTCAGGGCCCACGTCGTCCGGGCGGGGCATGATCGGCGCGAGCGTCCCGTCCAGGTCCAGGAACAGCGCCACGCGGCGGGGCAGGTCCTGGGGCGGAGCGCGCAGATCAGCGGAAGTCGCCCGCGCGACCGGTCTTGCTGCGGTCATGGTCAGAACCCCCTCACTAGTGAACAGCATGGGGGGCGAAACGCGAAAAGGCGGCGTTCGATCCCACCGGGCGTTCAAGCCCGCGTGGTCCCGCGCCGCCGTCTATTCGCAGGGCGCGATCAGAACAGGAGTTTCCTCACGCTGAACTGCACCACCCGCCCGCGCGGATTCAGATAGTCCGGCTGGTAGGTGAGCGGTGTCGCGCCGTTGGAGTCGCGAACCTTGGTCTCGGCGTCGAACAGGTTGTTGACGGCCAGGCTCAGACGCACGCCGCGCAGCAGCGGATGGGCCTGAACCAGCTCGCGGCGGACGCCAAGATCGGCGAACAGGCGCAGGTTCACCGTCGCCAGGCTGGAGAAGTCCAGAGCCGTGGTCGCGCCGCCGATTCCGCCATCGACATGGGCGCCGCTCTTCCAGTTGGCGGTGAGGCGGGCGCCCAGGCCATAGCGGGTGATCCCCGCCTGGGCTTCGACCTGATGGCGCGCCTGGCCGCCGCTGGACCCCAGGACGTCGCCGTCCAGAAGGTCCAGCACCGGCAGGCCGTTGGCGACGGTGACCTGTTCCTTCAGGTGGATTGTATGGAAGAGCGCCAGTTGCAGGCGCGTGGCGCGCGGATTGCCGCCGCCGCGACCAAAGCCGCCGGCGCCGGGGCCTCGACCGCCGCCCCCAAAGCGCGGAGCATCGCCGCTGGGCGCGCCGCCGTCGAGCGCCGGGCGCGGCGCGTCTTCGCCGGTCGTCGGCGCGGCGCTGGTGGCGGGCTGGGCAGGCGTGCTGGCCTCGGGGGCGCTGTCCGGCGCCGCGCTTGGCGTCGCGCTTGTTGGGCGCCCCGCGCCGCCCGCCTGACGTCCGCGCCAGCCGCCGGGCGGCGGTGGCGGCGCCTTGCCGATCTGGCGGGAAAGGTTGAAGCCCCAGCGGACCTGCTCGCTCTCGCGCTTCTGGAAGTTCACCGGTCGGGTGTCGACCCGGGTCAGCACGCCGTCGGTGTCGCGTGTGAAGCGGTCGGGGAACGCCGCCTCGACCGCCGCCGTCGCCGCCGGGAAGCTGGCGATGGGATTGTCGATCCGCGTGAGGCTGTAGTTGGCGGTCAGGGACAGGCCCTGGATCTTCTCGGGCTTGTAGGTGGCGCCCAGGCGCAGGACGTTGCGGGTCTCGCCCTTGAGGTTGGGATTGCCGCCGCTGACCCGCGTGACGTCGACGCTGGTCCCGCGCACATAATCGAACACCTGGCTCCCGGGCGTCACGATCAGCGGATTGCCCAGCTGGGCGATGCTGGGCGCGTTCTCCTGGCGTGTCGTCGAAAGAATGAAGCTGACGGGCCTGACCGGCGACCAGTTGAGCCCGCCGCCCAGCGTGGTCAGGGTTCCGAAGTCGGAGACCTGCCGCGCGGCCAGATTCAGATTGGCCGACAGGTCGCCGATCTCGGCGCGGACGCCCTTGCGGCGGCTAGCCAGGGGCAGGTCGAAGCTGACCTGGGCGTTGGCCTCGCCCCGCGACAGGGTGCTGTCGCTCTCGACGCCCGAACGGATCGAGGTCGCCTCCAGGCGCGAGCCCGTCGCGCCCAGCTTGACGGTCGTCGACAGGTCGCCGGCCCGGAGCTTGGCCAGGGCGCGGTTGGCGACGAATTGCAGGTCGGCGGTGTCGGTCGTCGACTTGGCGCGGTCGGTGTTCAGCGGTAGGGCCGGCAGGGCGCCGAACGGGTTCAGGCCCGCCTCCAGCGCGGTCAGGCGGCCTTGCAGAGCGCTGACATCGACGCTGCGATCGGTCTCGGTCTTGGTGACCGCGTGTTCGTAGGTTCCGGTCAGGGACAGCCGGAGGGTCTCGGTGTCGCGGTTCAGGGTGAAACCCGCATTGCCGGCGAGCTTTCTCGACATCTGGCCCAAGGCCTCCTGGTCGCCGAGGTAGCGATAGAGCAGCACATCCTGGCCGAACGGTGAAAACGGATTGGCGCCGGGCAGGGTCAGACGCGCACGGGCGGGTCCCTGCAGCGAGTCGTTCTGCGAAGCGGTCAGGCCCAGGTTCAGCGTCGCGGAGACGTCGTCGAGGATGTAGCGGTTGGTGACGCTGTTGATCGTCAGCTGGCGGTTCCGGGGCAGCAGAGTCCGGTCGCCCGTGATGTCGCTGGTGTTGGCAAGGTTGGCGGTCGGCGCGAAGGCCGCCAGGTTGGGCGCGCCGGCGGACGCCGAGGCCGGAACGCCGGCGACGGTCACGGGCGTCCCCGCCAAGGTGCTCAGCGCGGTCAGGGCGCCGCCATTGGCCGCCGTGACGTTACCGGCAAAGTCATAGAGGCCCGTGCTGGAGCGGCTGATCAGGTCGCGATCGCTTTCCAGCAGCTGATCGCTGTTCTGGATCTTCACCGACAGGTTGGTGCGGCCCTGGCGGTTTAGCTGCAGTCGGGTCCAGTTGAGCTGCTCGGTCATCTGGCCGCCCTTCGTCGATCCGCCCAGCGTGGCGTCGAGCGTGGAGGCGCGGAAACGCTGGCGCAGCACGATGTTCACGACCTTCTGGTCGGCCGAGTAGCCGTACTTGAGAGCGACTTCCT
>NCDQ01000550.1 GCA_002280275.1 Caulobacter vibrioides
GGCGAACGCGGCGCTTTGGGCGCGAAGTTTGTTCATGTGACCAATCATGGACGGAGGACGGACGTTCACGTGAAAACTCCGCCGATGAATTTGAACACGTCGTAGCGGTTTAGGTCGTTCCATGCCGCGAACAGCATGAAACCCAGGATCAAGGCAAGCCCTGCGCGGAAGCCCGCAGCTTGGAACTCCGCCCGCAAGGGTCGTTTCGCGACAGCTTCATAGGCGTACATCAGCAGGTGACCGCCATCGAGAACCGGAATCGGCAACAGGTTCATGAAACCGATGCTGACCGACAAGCTCGCGATGAGCCAAAACTGCGAATACAGAAGCCCGATCGCCAAAGCCTTGCCGTTCGGAGCCTGCTCGACAACGCCGTTGGTGACGGCGCCGGCCGTATGGCCGATGCCGATGATCCCGCTGATCTGGTCAGCCGGAAGCTGCCCCATCAACAGGCGACCAAGATAGAAGGCGATGGTCTTGATCATGTCCCAGACCTCGACGGTCGCGTCGGGAATGGCGCTCAGGAGCGACGATCGCTCGAACCGACCGCCGGGCGCGCTTCGCAGACCCAGTTCGCCGATCTTGACGCGACCGCTGATCTCGTTCTGGCGCTCCACCAGCCGTGGCGTCGCGGTGAGATGCACCGTGCGCCCTTCCCGCTCGACCGCGAAGTCGATGGGCAGGTTCGCTCGCAGCGCCACATAGCCCTGGATGTCCTGGAACGAGCGGATCTTGCGGTTATCCGCCTTCAAGATCACATCGCCCGGCTTGAAGCCCGCGACGGCGGCAGGCGTGCCGGCGACGACTTCTCCCACAGTGGTCGAGGTCTTCTGCGCGCCGAACGACACCAGGATGACTGCGAAGACCAGGATCGCCAGGATGAAGTTCGCCATGGGACCGGCGACAGCGATGAAGGCGCGTTGCCAGACCGGCTTGAAATGGAAATAGCGATTGACCGCTTCGTCGCCCTCGCGGCGGCGGATTTCGTTCCGCATCGCGTCGAGGTCGTTCTGGTCGGGCACGCTGGCGGCGTTCTCGTCGCCCGCGAACCGGACGTACCCACCGAGCGGTATCGACGCCACGCACCACTCAACCCCGTGCTTGTCACGCCAGGAGATCAGGGGCGCGCCAAAGCCGATGGAAAAGCGCTCGATGGCCACGCCGCATGCGCGCGCAGCCCAATAGTGTCCGAGTTCATGCACCGTCACCACGACGGACAACACGAACACCAAAGACACAAGCATGATCAGAAAGCCGATCATCGCGCGAAAATACTCTCCTCGGTCAGGCCCGCAGACGCTTCTGCGCGACAACCTCGGCCGCAATGCGGCGAGCGCTGCCATCGATCATCAACGCGGTTTCGACAGCGTCGCTTTCCGCGACGGAGAGGTCACCCAGGCTGTTCATACGCTCGAGGGTCCCCGCCACCGCGCCGGCAATATCGAGAAACCCGATACGGTTGTCAAGGAAAGCAGCCACTGCGACTTCATTGGCGGCGTTCATGGCCGCCGGAGCGCCTCCGCCAAGCCTTAGCGCCTCGCGCGCAATCCCGATCGCGGGAAAGCGATCCAGGTCAGGCGATTCGAAGGTCAACTGGCCATAAGCCGCCAGATCAAGGCGTGGCGCGGGCCATGTCCGGTGGGCCAAGCTGCGCCAAGGTGGACCCATCGACATACTCGACAAGGCTATGGATGACCGATTGCGGATGGATCACGACGTCGACGCGGTCTTCCGGGGTTGCGAACAGATAGGACGCCTCGATCATCTCGAGGCCCTTGTTCATCATGGTCGCGGAATCGACCGAAATCTTGGCGCCCATCGACCAGTTCGGGTGAGCGATCGCCTGCTCGGGCGTGGCGCGGGCCATCGCCGCCTTGTCCCACGTCCGGAAAGGCCCGCCGGACGCCGTAAGAATTAGTCGCGATACGCGATGGGCGCAGTCAGGCTGCAGCACCTGGAAAATCGCCGAGTGCTCGGAGTCGACGGGAACGACTGAGCCCCCGGCGGCCTTGGCGATGGCGAGTAGCGCAGGTCCGGCGCAAACAAGGCTTTCCTTGTTGGCCAACGCGATCACGGCGCCGGTCCGCGCGGCCGCGACCGTTGGCGCCAGGCCCGCTGCGCCGACAATCGCCGACATGACCCAGTCCGCGCCCATGGCGGCGGCTTCGCGCACCGCCGCAGCGCCCGCCGCGGCTTTCACGCCCGTCCCGGCCAAACCTGCTCGAAGATCGGCAAGGCGGCTTTCGTCCTCAATGACC
>NCDQ01000093.1 GCA_002280275.1 Caulobacter vibrioides
AGAGAGAGGGAGGGGCCCAAGCGAAGCTTGGGAGGGTGAGTGGTTACACCCTTGGCCGGCGTGCCGGCACAGAGTCCCCAGCCGAGCCAGGATCGTCCAAGGGCTTCGCCTACCCACTCACCCTCCCGCGCCTGCGGCGCGGGCCCCTCCCTCTCTCCATGAGAGAGGGATTCCTTGTGGCCGCCATCCACCCTTCACTGACATTGGCGACGTCCGCTTCACAACGTGAGCGCCAGACACCTCAATCCCCGTTGAAGCACAGGGATTACCATCTCGCCGCCCCAACATAATCAACGCCTTAGCTCGCCAAGCAATGGGCCCATCCAAAATCGACGCATCCCCTGCAAAACCGCCCGCACAATGATCCCACCTCGTCGCGAGGAAGGGGCGCATGGCCAGCGACCATTTGCGGCGGCGGGGGGCGGTCGAGCGGGGAGAGGTTCGAGGGGGATACTCGGACGGTCCGGGGCTGAGCTTGCTGGGCTCACCCGCCCGCCGTCGGCGTGGTTGGAGGTAAAAGGGCGTGTTTGGCTGAAGGCCCGTCCTCTCCGACCGCTGGGACTTTCCGGAAACGGAAGGCCCAGGTCCCGGTAAGGCCTGAACAGGGCCACCTGACGGGACGCTGGCGGATAACGGCTGCGCGGAGCGTTCGGCTTCGTCGAAACGGTATCTACAAACTCACACTCCGGACGGATGTCCGGCGCTCCGCAGCCCTTTCCAGACCTTCAGTGGGAAACCGCGTGAGGCCGCGAAGCTGTGCGCCAACCTTCTTCCCCCTCCGGGGGAGGAGCGCCGAAGGCGCGGAGGGGGCAAGTCAGGAAAGGGCCCGCCGACGCCGCAGGCCCCCACCTGACCGCTTCGCGGTCGTCCGCCCCCAAAGGGGGCAGAAGAAACAACGCAGCGGCGAGGATCATGACACAACCCCTCCCCTTGACCTCCCCTCTCCCGCGCCGCACAAACGCGCCAAACCAAACACACGTTTGAGGGAGACTTCGGCATGGCGGACATCCGCTTCGACGGCAAGGTGGCGATCGTGACGGGCGCCGGCGGCGGGCTTGGCCGACAGCACGCCCTGGAACTGGCGCGTCGCGGCGCCAAGGTGGTCGTCAACGACCTGGGCGGCAGCGTCGACGGCTCGGGCGGCTCGTCCGAGGCGGCTCAGAAGGTCGTGGAAGAGATCAAGGCGTTCGGCGGCGAAGCCATCGCCCACGGCGCTTCGGTGACCGACGATGCGGGCGTGGCCAACATGGTCCAGACCGCCATGGACGCCTGGGGCCGCATCGACATCCTGATCGCCAACGCCGGCATCCTGCGCGATCGCACCCTGACCAAGATGGAGCTGGCCGACTTCGAGGCGGTCATGCAGGTCCACGTCTGGGGCACCTTCAAGCCGATCAAGGCCGTCTGGGACATCATGAAGGCCCAGAACTACGGCCGCATCGTCGTGACCACCTCGTCGTCGGGCATGTACGGCAACTTCGGCCAGAGCAACTACGGCGCGGCCAAGATGGCGGTGCTGGGCCTGATGAACACCCTCAAGCTCGAGGGCGCCAAGAACGACGTGAAGATCAACGCCATCAGCCCGGTCGCGGCCACCCGCATGACCGAAGGCCTGATGCCGCCGGAAGTGCTGGCCAAGCTGGCCCCGGAGTATGTGACGCCGGGCGTCGTCTATCTCTGCTCGGACGAGGCTCCGACCGGCGCGATCCTGACCGCCGGCGCCGGCGCCTTCGCCCTGTCGCGCATCTACGAGACCGAGGGCGTCTATCTGGGCGAAGGCGGCCTGTCGGCCGAGGAAGTCCGCGACAGCTGGGGCCAGATCTCCGCCGAGGATGGCCAAAAGGCCTATTTCAACGGCGGCGAGCAGGGCCAGAAGTTCTTCCGCAAGATGGCGGGCGGCTGATACCACCCTCAAATAAAACAAAGATCGAAAATCAATGTTCGATCAGTATTTTAAATAACGCTGATTGATGCGGGGGCTTTCAGCCCCCGTTTCTTTTACGCGACAGACAAAATTCACGGCCAAGATCAATAATAGCAACGCTATTTGACTGAATGCGTTACAGGCGGCGCTCCTCGAGCGCCAGCCGGCGCCCGGCGGACCTCCTCCTCCCCAAGAAGGTCGCAAGTCAAAATGTCCTCTACGCGTACCCGCCTCGCCGTCGGCGTGGCTTTCGTGGCGCTCGTCGCCGCCTCCCAGGCCTCCGCTTCGGCCTTCTACCTGCAGGAACAATCGGTCCGCGGCGCGGGCCGCGCCTATTCCGGCGAAGTCGCCGACAAGGGCGTCGGCAGCCTGTGGTGGAACCCCGCCGCGATCGCCGGCGTCGCCCGCAGCGAAGCCTATTTCGGCCTCAACGCGATCCAGGTGGACTCGAAGGCCACCAACACCGGCTCGACCATCACCCGCCCGGTTCCCCCGGCCGGCCTGACCACCCCGGTGGGCGGCGCCAACATCGCCTTTGATCCGATCAACGACGGGATCGTCCCGAACCTGGGCGGCGCCTGGACGCTCAACGACAAGCTCTCGCTGGGCCTGTCGGTCGCCGCGCCCTACAACTTCACCACCGAGTACAACCCCGACAGCTGGACCCGCTACGACGCGCTGAAGTCGCAGCTGCGCACGGTCAATGTCGAAGGCGTCGTCGCCTACCGCGTCAACGACCTGCTGGACCTGGGCTTGGGCGTCACGGCGATGTACGCCGACGCCGAGCTGACCAACGCCCTGCCCAACCTCTCGCCGCTGCAACCCGATGGCGCGCAGTCGCTGAAAGGCGACGACTGGGCCTATGGCTACACGGTCGGCGCTCAACTGCACCCCTCCAAGAGCCTGACCATCGGCGCCAGCTACCGTAGCAAGCTCGACCACAAGCTGGACGGCACGGTGAAGGTCTCGGGCCTGTTGGCCCCGATCCCCGCCGCCAACAACTTCACCGTCGATGGCCAGGCCAAGATCACCCTGCCCTGGATCGCCAACCTCGGCGTGCGCTGGGCGGTGAACGACCAATGGACCCTGAACGGCTCGATCAGCCGCGTGGGCTGGAGCGAGTTTGACGCTATTCGGGTCAGCTTCCCCGGCGGCGGCTCGACCAGCCCCCAGGACTACAAGGACATCACCACCTACGCGGCCGGCGTCGACTACCAGGCCTCGCCCCGCCTAACTCTGCGGGCTGGCGTCCAATATGACCCGACCCCGACGCCGGACGTGGGCCGCACCGCCCGCGTACCGGACGGAGATCGCATGATGTACGCCACCGGCGCCACCTGGGCCGCGACCGAAAACCTGAAGCTGGACGCCGCGATCAGCTACATCGCGTTCGACAAGAGCCAGATCAATCGCACCGACGTCACCGCGACCAGCTCGACCGTCCGCCTGCGCGGCGATGTCGAGGGTTCGGCCGTGGTGCTGGCCGCCGGCGCGCGCTTCAGCTTCTAAGGTTCACGAACCGCTGAAACTGGAAAGGCCGCTCGGGAGACCGAGCGGCCTCTCTCACGCGTAAAGCCCTGTCATCCCGGCCGCAGCGTAGCGGAGAGCCGGGACCCAGGGGCCGCCGCACTGCCTTTGGCTCCTGGGTCCCGGATAGCCTCTGCGAGGCTTCCGGGATGACACAAGCTATTGGCTCTTCATCACTTCCCAGAGCTGCTGCGCGGCGCCAACGAACACCTGCGCGGCCTGCCCCTTGGGCTCGCCGATCACGGCGGGGACGCCCTGGTCGCCACCGAGACGAACGGCGATCTCGATCGGCACCCGGCCCAGCAGCGGCACGTTCAGCCGCGCCGCCTCGGCCACGCCGCCGCCCTCGCCGAAGATCGGGATCGGAGCGCCCGTCGAAGGATCGGGGAAGAAGGCCATGTTCTCGATCAGCCCCAGGATCGGCGTCGCGGTCTTCTCGAACATCGAGGCGGCCCGGCGGGCGTCGATCAGGGCGATCTCCTGAGGCGTGGTCACCAGCACCGCGCCGTCGATCCGCAGCTTCTGCACCAGGGTCAACTGCACGTCGCCGGTGCCCGGCGGCAGGTCGACGACCAGCACGTCCAGGGGCTGCGCCTCCGAACCCCAGGCCACGTCGTGGATCATCTGGCGCACCGCCGACGAGGCCATCGGCCCGCGCCAGATCATCGCCTTGCCCTCGTCGACGATGAAGCCGATCGACATCAGCTTGACGCCATGGGCCTCCAGGGGCTGCAGCTTCTCATTTTCGAATAGCGGGTCGCCGTCGACGCCCATCATCTTGGGGGCCGAGGGGCCATAGATGTCCGCGTCCAGCAGGCCCACGCGCAGACCCATCTGGGCGAAGGCTACGGCGAGATTGGTCGAGACAGTCGACTTGCCGACCCCGCCCTTGCCCGAGGCTACGGCGATGACGTGGCGGACGTGCTTGGGCTTCTCCGCTTCCGGCGGCGGGGCCATCCGAGCCTGCGGATCCTCGGTGATCTTGGCGCCCTTGCGAACGCGGGTCGCGCCCTCGGCGGCCTGGGCGGTCAGCACCACCTGGGCCTGCTCGACGCCTGGCAAGGCGGCCAGAGCCTTCTCGGCCGCTTCACGAACCGGGGCGTAGGACGCGACGACGCTGGCGGGGACCTCCAGCATGAAGCCGGCCCGGCCGTTGCGGACGACAAGGCCCTGAACCAGACCCGCCTTGACCAATCCCTGCCCGCTGGCCGGGTCGGCGATGCGGTCCAGCGCCGTGCGAGCGTCGTCAAGGGTTGCGGTCACGGGCGAAGCCTCCTGTTGGGGGCCTCATATCCGCGTGACCGACTGTCATTTCAAGGGCGATAGGCTGCTATCGCTCGACCACCGTGCGCTGCATCGGCGCCAGCTTGGCCAAGAGCTTGTTCTGGACAGCGAAGGGCACGCCCTCCTTGTCCATCGCCCACTGCAGGTTCTCGACCAGGGCGTTGAAGTCCTTGTTAGTGACGCCCATGTCCTTATGAACCGCCGCCATGTCGCGGCCGGTATAGACGCAGCCGCCGCCCAGCACGTAACAGAACTGCTCGGTCAGGGTCCGCTTCAGGCGCGGGACGTCAGTGGTGGCGAAGATTTCCTTGATCCGAGGATCGGCGATGCTGCGGTCAACGAGGTCAGACGCGATCCGCGCCAGGCCCTCCTTGCCCTTGAAGGCCTGGAAGGTCGCTGGATCAGGCAGCGGCGCGGCCCCGGCGTTGGCGGGCGACTGCGTATAGGGATCAACCGGCTTTTCACCGGGCGGCGTCGCATCCTGGGCGAAGGCGGCCCCCGCAATGAACATGGAGGCGGCGCTGGCCAGGACGAGGGCTTTGACAGTCTTCATGGTCGTTTCCCCTTAGAAGCCGGCTTGCAGCGACAGATACACGCCGCGCTGGTTCTTGAAGGTGGCGATGTCGCCGAGGTCCACATAGGCGGCGGTCACCGACAGGTTCTTGTTGATGGCGTAGGCGGCGAACAGGTCCACCCAGTCATCCTCCTTGGCGAACGCCAGGTTGCTGGGCTTGGTCCGATACTCCGCCCCCACCACCAGACGCTTGCTCAGCATGTAGCCGGCCGAGCCTTCGAACTGCGGCTTGTAGCCATCCGTCCCGCCAAACCCGAGCAGCCCCGTCTGGTTGGCCTTGGTCAGCCGCACCGCCCCACTCAGCACCAGGGACTTGTCGAGGAGGATCTTGGTGGCGGCGACATAGTAGTCCACGCCGCTGTCGTTCTTGGCGCCGAGCGCCCGGACGAGGTCGTCCTGATTATTGTCCTTGTACTGCGCGCCGA
The DNA here is from genome assembly GCA_002280275.1 of Caulobacter vibrioides. Taxonomy (GTDB): domain Bacteria; phylum Pseudomonadota; class Alphaproteobacteria; order Caulobacterales; family Caulobacteraceae; genus Caulobacter; species Caulobacter vibrioides_A. The sequence continues at coordinate 5,735 of NCDQ01000093.1, forward strand.
CCGCGATCTGGGGCAGCCAGCGGTCCTGATCGTAGACCTCATCGCCCATCACTCGCACCTTGGCGCCGATGACCGTCTGCTTGAACTTGAAGCCGCGCCCCAGGCCAAGCTTGGCGCCCGTCGCGCCGGTATCGAACACCTGCTGGGTCGCCGACAGTTCGACACGATCGCGATAGCCCACCGCTGCACCGAACGCGCGGAGCTTGTAGTCGTCGACGCCGACGTGCGTGTAGTGAACCTCGCCGCCCACCCCGCGATTGGTCGCGCCGCCGGCGATCACCGCCCAGGTCGCCAGACCGCCGCCCGCACCGCCTTCCAGCGCGCTCACGCCGTGGGTCAGCAGAAGCTTGCCGCCGGTCTCGATTTCGCCAGCCGCTGCGGCGCCCGCAAGCGCCGTGGCCAAGAGAAACGTCGCTGCTGAAACTGGCTTCATAGCCCCCTCCAAGAGAGCCGATCGCGAGTCCTACGCCCCGCACCGGACGTTCAGACCTTGTTATCCAAAGTTTTTACAGAAGGTTTCCGACTAGGGGGCCAGCATGAACTTTCTGGGCGAGACCGCACCATCGAGAACATGTGCGTTAACGGCGATTTCACACGCCCTTTAGTAGGGATATACACATGAAACGCTTCGCAGCACTCCTCATCGCTCTGGCTCTCAGCGGGCACGCCTATGCGGGCGACCTTACGGTTTCCGTGCGCGGCGCTGATGGAAAGCCCGTCCCGGACGCCGTGGTCATGGTCTATCCGAACGGCCAGCCCACCAAGGGGCCGATCAAGTTCCCATGGGCCTACCGAGTGGCGCAGCAGAACATCCAGTTCAGCCCGTTCATGCTGGTCGTCCCGGTCGGGGCGGACGTGCAGTTTCCGAACCTCGATAAGGTCAGGCACCACGTCTATTCGTTCTCGCCGGGCAACAAGTTCGAGATCAAGCTCTACGGCCACGAGGAGAACCGGACGGCCAAGATGAGCACGCCGGGCGTCGTGGCGATCGGCTGCAACATCCACGACAAGATGGTCAGCTTCATCCGGGTGGTCGACACCGCCTATGCCGGGAAGACCGATGCGAACGGCGTGGTCACGGTCCGCGACGTTCCGGCCGGCGCCGTTACGGCCAAGGTCTGGCACCCCTATCTGCGCGGGATGAAGAACGAAAAGACCCTGGCGATCACCAACGTCAGCGCGGGCGCCGCGCGCGAAGCGGTGACCGTCGAACTGCGCCAGCCGTCGGGCCGCCATTAGGTCGCCGATGTTCAAGCGCCTCCAGACCAAGCTGACCGTCCTCTACGCCGGGCTCTTCGCCCTGGCGCTGAGCGTCGTGGCCGTAACGGTCTATGTGGCGATCGCCAGTAACGCCCAACGCGCCGTTCGCCAGGAACTCGCCGCCACCGGAACAGTCTTCGACCGCATTTGGGCCCTTCGCACGCAGCGCCTGCAGGACGGGGCCGAACTGCTCTCCCGGGACTTCGGCTTCCGCGCCGCCGTCGCCACGCATGATCGCGCCACCGTGGAGTCGGCCGTCACCAACCTGCGGCAGCGGCTCGGTCTGGACCTCGCCTTCACGGTAGGCGTGGACGGCGAAGTTGTGGGCCTCGATCCCAGCCGCCTGGATCTCGAGACCCTGTGGACTGCGTTGGACGCCGAGGACGGCGCACAAGGCGTGTTCGCCATCGACAAACACCGACCGCTAGCGCCCTGGCCGCCTTCGTTGCAAAGGCGATGCAGGACAAGTCCCGCGCGCCCGCCAGGCTGCGGGCCGATGGCGACAGCCTGGTCCTGGTGCAGCCGATCCGCGCCCTCGATCAGACGCGTGGCGCGGCGCTCGTGCTGCGCTACCCCATGGCGCAAGCTCTGGCCCCCTATCGCCCCCTGATGGCGGCCGTCATCATCGTCGGCCTTATTGGCGCGACGCTCGTCGCCGCCGCCAGCTGGGCCCTGTCTCGAGGGCTCGCCAAACCGATCACCGCGTTGGACGAGGCCGCCCGCCGCCTGCAGCGCGGCGAGGAGGTCTCCGTCGAGGTGACCACCCATGACGAGATTGGTCGGCTCGCCGAAAGCTTTAACCTGATGGCTGATGAAATCCGCGAGCGCGAAGCGGATATGGTCCATCAGGCCCTGCACGACGCCGAGACCGGCTTGCCCAACCGACGTGCGCTGGAACGCGCCATCCAGGATCGTCTCATCGGCCTCGCGGTCGGCGAGCAAGTCGTCATTGGAACGATCGGCCTTGATCGCTTCCCTCAGGTTCGGGCGGCGATCGGCTACGAGCTGGCGACCCAGCTGGTGGCTAAGCTGGGCCAGCGCATCGTAGACACCGTTCCGGGCCTGATCGTTGGACGCTTGACGACCTCGATCCTCTGCGTCGTCTCGACGACGACCGACACCGAGGATGTGCTGGCGCGCGCAGAGGCCTTGCTCCCCAGCCTCGAAGCGCCGCTACAGATCGGCGGCGAGCCGGTCGACGTGCACATCACCTTCGGGCTAGCCTCGGCCACCAAAGCCGACATCGACGCGTCACGGCTGATCGAGCACGCCCTCATTGGCTTGGACCAGGCGCGCGCCACCCACGGCAAGATGATGGTCTTCGATCCCGTCGCCTACGGCGATCCGGCGTCGAACCTCTCGTTGATGAGCGAGATGCTGGAAGCGGTTCGTAACGGTGATCTCTTCCTCAACCACCAGCCCAAGCTCGACCTGCGCTCCGGCCAGATCACGGGCGTCGAAGCCTTGGTGCGCTGGAACCATCCGACGCGCGGCTTCCTGCGCCCGGACCTCTTCGTCGGCATGGCCGAGGAAACCGGCCATATCCGCGCCCTGACAGACTATGTGCTGACCCAGGCTATCGAAGACCAGGCGCGCCTGCGCGCGGCCGGTCATGAGGTGCTGATGTCGGTCAACGTTTCGGGCCGCCTCATTGACGACCAGGGCTTCGCCGAGCACGCCATTGCTCAGGTCATGGCCGCCGGGGCGAACATCTGCTTTGAGATCACCGAGACCGCCGTCATCGGCAATCCCGACATTGCGCTGGCGGTGCTGGCGCGTCTGGCCGAAGCCAATATCCGCGTCTCGATCGACGACTATGGCTCGGGGCTCTCGTCTCTGGCCTACCTAAAGCAGATCCGTGCCGACGAGCTGAAGATCGACAAGATGTTCGTGACGGCGCTCGAGTCTGGCGGCACCGACGCGCTGCTGGTGAAGTCGACGGTCGACCTGGCTCACAGCCTGGGCATGAAGGTCACGGCCGAAGGCGTCGAGACCCGCGAAGTCATCGCCGCGCTGCAGCTAATGGGCTGCGACCTCGCCCAAGGCTATCATGTCGCCAAGCCGCTGGCCGTCGACAAGCTGGTCGAATTCCTCGACGCTTGGGCGATCGACCTGCCGGTCAAGACCGAGAGCCGCCTCAGCGCCTGACCCTGATCAGGCCGAGGCTTTCAGCAGATCCAGCACATGGTGCAGGCTGTCGGCGATGTGCACGCACTTGTCATGCATCTCCTCGTTGGGATCGAGGATGTCGGGCACCATCACCGTCATCATGCCCGCCGCATGGGCGGCGCGGACGCCAGGATGCGAGTCCTCCAGCGCCAGGCAGGCGACCGGATCGACGCCGATGCGGCGGGCCGCCTCCAGGTACGGGTCCGGATGGGGCTTGTGCCGGACCACATCGTGGTGCGCGACCACCGCGTTGAAGCGCGGCAACAGATCAAAGCGGCCCAGATAGCGCTCCACCGCCGGCTTGCCGTTTGAGGTCGCGATGCCGCGCGGCAGCCCCAGGTCATCCAGAAAGTCGAGGATCTCGATGACGCCGGCCTTCAGCCGCGTCTCGGCCTCCAGCAGGTCCTCGACATCGGCCCAGACCCGCTCGAAATAACTTTGAACCGGGAAGGTCTCGCCGAACAGCTCGCGCAGCATGACCCCGCATTCCGGCGTCGTCTTGCCCACCATCGCCGCGTAGATCTCGCCGGTGAAGCCGATGCCGAACACCTGCCCGGCTTCGATCATGGCTGCGCGATAGACGATCTCGGTGTCCAGCAGCAGGCCATCCATGTCGAAGACCACGCCCTCGACGCGGCGGGGAAAACTCACGCGTGGAACTCCTCGGCCTTGTAGCCCTGGAAGAAGAGCAAGGTGGTCAGGTCGGTGTGATCGACCTTGGCGTCGGCCTGCGCCGCCACGATCGGCTTGGCGCGGTAGGCGACCCCCAGACCCGCCGCCTCGATCATCGCCAGATCATTAGCGCCGTCGCCGACCGCCAGGGCGTCGGCGGGAGTCAGGCCAAGGGCGGCGGTCTCTTCGCGCAACGCGGCCAGCTTGGCTTCCTTGCCCAGGATCGGATCGCCCACGGCGCCGGTCAGGACGCCGTCCAGCTCGAT
>NCDQ01000551.1 GCA_002280275.1 Caulobacter vibrioides
GACGAACTCGGTTTCGGCGGGATCAGCCTCCTTGTCGCCCTTCTCGGCCGGCACGATCATCTCGCGATCGCCGACGCCGCGCTTGACCAAGGGCAGGTCCAGCACCCCTTCGGTGGGGCGGGGATTGCCCATGACCAGGGCCCAGTAGGTCTTTTGCGCTTTCCGGCGGGCGAAGGCGCCGGCGAGCTTGGCCGCCGCCGAGGGGGTCTTGCCCAGCACCAGAACGCCGGAGGTGTCCCGGTCCAGGCGGTGGACGAGCCTCGGCCGCGACAGGCCCTCGCCCCAGGCGCCCAGCAGACGGTCCACATGGCTGTTGGTCTTGGTGCCGCCCTGGACCGCCAGGCCCGAGGGCTTGTTGAGGACCAGAACCTCCTCGTCCTCATAGATGACGAGGCCCTTCACATAGGCCACGTCCCGGGGATGCAGCTCGACGGCCTTGCGGCTGTCGCCCTTGGCCGGGGCGTCAGGGAGCGGCGGCACACGGACGGTCTCGCCGCCTTCCAGCCGAGTGTCAGGCTTAGCGCGGGCGCCGTCGATGCGGACCTGGCCAGAACGGATCAGCTTATGCAGCTGGCCCTGGGTCAGGTGGGGCCAGCGGCGGCGGAACCAACGGTCCAGACGAACCCCGCCCTCAGCGGGGTCGACGACCATGTTGCGGACCTCACGCATCAGGCGAACCTGCGCATCAGCATCAAGCCTGCGAACAGGGCGGCGATGGAGAGGACCACCGAGACCAGGACATAGCCCAGAGCCTCGCCATAGGCGCGCCGCTCGATCATCAGGACAGTCTCCAGGGAAAAGGCGGAAAAGGTGGTGAAGCCCCCCAGTAGGCCGACGCCCAGCAACAGGCGCAGACGCTCCTGATCCGCCCCGCCTCGGAGGGCCAGCCAGCCCACGAGCAGACCCATCAGCAGGCCGCCGGCGACATTGGCGATGAAGGTGCCCACCGGCCATGACATGCCAAAGCGATGCAGGCTGGCGACGCCGAGCAGGTAGCGCGCCGTGGCGCCGACCCCGCCGCCCAGGGCGACCAGAAAGAGCTTATCCATGGCCCCTTATGCCGGGGGAGGCTCGGCCTCGCCAAGCGCCGATTACAGGCGCGGCTCAGACGCGGGGTCGCAGGGACTCCTGAACGCTCCGGGCCATATAGGCGTTGGGGTCGGCGGGTCGCTCGCCGTGCCCCATGACCACCTCAAGGCTATGGGCTAGGGCCGGACCGCCCCCCAGCGAAAAGCTGGTGCCCAGGCCAAGCCCAATGGCGCCACGCCCCCCGTGGGAGCCGCCGCCGGCGCCCAGGGTCAGACGCGGCCCGGCATCGGGCTGGCCCGAGGTCGCCCGATCGGTGATGGCGAACCAGTCATAGCCTTCGGCCAGGGTCAGCTCGGCCGCTCGCAGCAAAGCGTAGTCGGCCACCTGTTGTGGCGGCGCACCGGGGCCGCCCTGGAAAGTCACGCGATAGCGACCCGGCTCGATCCGGTATTCCGAGAAGCCCGCCCCGCGGGGCCCGTAGGCGGGACCATAGGCAGTGTCGACCATGGCGCAGGCGCCAAGCATCGCGCAGAGGGACAGGCAGGCGAGAAATCGCGTCATGCAGCCTCAACGTCCCGCAAGCGACCGCTGTTCCGCTACCCC
>NCDQ01000552.1 GCA_002280275.1 Caulobacter vibrioides
GCGGCTGATCCGGCATCTCATCGATGTCCTGCGCACGGACAAGCTGGACACGGCCATATTCAGCGGCCGAGACCTCTCGGCGCACGCTGTCCGCATTGGCGACATCCGCGCTTCGCTGCGCTGGGGCCAGGCCGACGGCGCGCGCCGCGACGCATTCGTTGCGCTCGCGGCGATCTCTGCACCCCTCTTTCTCGGCCTGGCGCTGCTCGGTGAATGCGAGAGTTGGTGCCGCATGGCGCTCGAGGCGATGGGCGAGGACACCCGCGGGAGCCATGTCGAGTTGCTGCTGCTGGAAGGGCTGACCATTGGAGCCATGTTCACCCGCGGCAACCGCGGCACGACCAGTTCGGCCATCGCCCACGGCCAGGCGCTGGCAGCGAGGCTGAACGAGCCGACGCATGAACTCCATTTGCTCGGCGGTGAGCATATCTTCCTGACGCGCATCGGCAATTTCCGCGGCTCGCTTGCTGTCGCGGAGCGGTGCGCGGAGCTCAGTGCCGCCGTCGGCACGCCGGAAGCAATGGCCATGGCCGAATGGATGATCGGCTGCAGCCATCATCTTGTGGGCGATCAACTGAAGTCGCAGGTTTTTGGCGAGCGCGGGTTCGAGCACATCCCTGTGGCCGCTCCCGCCAATGTCGACTATTTCGGCTATGACCATCGCGTCCGCGCCATGGAGATCATGGCACGGACGTTCTGGCTGCGCGGCGACACGCTGCGATCCGCGCGGTTTGCCGAGGATAGCATCCAAGAGGCCGAGCGCCGGGGCCATCCGGTCTCGATCTGCATTGCGCTCATGTACACGGGCGAGGTTGCGCTGTGGAATGAGGAGCTGGACCTCGCCGAGCAGCGTCTGTGCCGGGCCGTGGATCACGCCTCCCGACATGCGCTCACGCCCTACAGGGTCGTCAGCGAGGGACTCTTGGGCACGCTCGCCGTCCTTCGGGGAAGGCCCGAAGAGGGCGTGAGGGCCATGGAGCGGGCTCTGGCCTTCTGCCAGATCGAGGACCATCACGTCATCACCGTGGAGATCATGGTGAACCTGGCACGCGGTCAGGGCCAGCTCGGACTCATCGACGCGGCACGCGCCACGGCCACAGCGGCGCTGGAGAAAGCGCACGCCTGCGGCGGCAGCTGCTTTCTTGCCGACCTTCTCCTCGCGCGGGCGGAACTGGAAGCCACGGCGGGTGCTTCCACCCAGAGCGTGGACCAGTTGATGCTGGAGGGGCTGGAGATGGCAAAACGCCAATCTGCCCATCATCTTGAGCTCAAGATCGCCTTGGCGCGACATCGCCTGGATCCGCGGGCGGAGACCGCATCGGCCCTCGCCGACATCTGCTGCCGGTTCGCCGAGCATGCGCCGAGCCCGTTCCTGCCGGTTGCCCGCAGATTGCTGGCGGACGGCGCCTAGAGTGCGATCGACCCGCTCTCTATCAACAATTGAGAGACTGATTCACCGATCAGGTTGATTCAACCTGATCGGATCAGGCTCTGGCAAGAGCCGCGCCCGCTCACAGACAGAGGCGCAGTCTTTACGCGGATTTACAGGGCTGAACGAGCCTCGCCCCGGCTGTCGGGCCATCATCTGCGGACCCTGCCAATGAGCGTCGTCGCGCGCCTCGAAAGGGCG
>NCDQ01000094.1 GCA_002280275.1 Caulobacter vibrioides
ACGTCAAGAAGGGCGGCGCCAACTGCGAGATCGAGAACAGCCGCGCCATCGGCACGGGCGCCAAGAACTCGTACTTCGAAGTCGCCTGTAAGGGCGGCTCGGGCTACATCGTCCAGACGACCGCCCCGATGAACATCGGCGGTGAAGTCGCGGTGAACAGCTGCCTGCTGTACGAAGATGGCGGCAATGTCAGCTGCAAGCTGACCAACCGTCAGACCCAGCTGCAGGTGGTCGATACGCTGAACACGGCCGCTGCTGCGGCAGGCACCACGTGCGCGATCAAGGACAAGCGCTACGTCCTCAGCACCAAGGCTGACAACTACTTCGAAGTCGCCTGCGACGACGGCAAGGGCTACATCTACCAGCAGACCTCGGCCACCGGGGCTTTCGCCCGCGCCATTCCGTGCGCCCAAGCCGGCTTCGTCGGCGGCGGCTGCACCATGACCGACGCGGTGGCGGCTCAGACCGAACAGGCCGGCTTCTACAGCAAGCTCGCCGGCAAGGCTGGTTTCACCTGCGACGTCGAGAAGTACGGCATGCTGCCGACCAACGACCCGAAGAAGGAAATCGTCGAGCTGAAGTGCAAGGGCAGTGACGTCGGCGGCATCGCCGTGTTCACCGCCACTGACGGCAAGGTCTATGACTGCCTGACCGCCGAAATGAACGGCTACCGCTGCTCCTTCACCAAGAAGGACACGCAGTACGCTCGCCTGACCAAGGACCTCGTCGGCTTCAACAAGGCCTCGTGCCAGGTTTCGGACGCCCGTATCATCGGTTCGACCGACACCGAAGGCTTCGTCGAAGTCGCCTGCTCGGACGGTCTGCCGGGCTGGGTGCTGGGCTATCCGATCGGCGTCGCCAAGCCGGCGGCCAAGGAGTTCCTCTCCTGCGCCCAGGCCAAGGGCATTGGCGGCGGCTGCAAGCTGCCGACCAACAAGCCGAAGGCCTGATCCAGGTCACCGCCTGACAAAGAAGAGCCCGCCCGGAGCGATCCGGGCGGGCTTTTTCTTTGATCGGCCGCACTCTGAGCGTGGGCTCTGGAAGGCGACGGCCGCCGCGGCGCGTCCACACCCAATGCGATTTCAGCTTTTTCCTGCGCTCTCAGCGGTGGCTGAGCACAACGTCCAGCGGCAGCTTTTCCTTGGCGGCGGCGGGAACGGTGGCGTCGTCGGCAGGATGCCCCACCACCAGCAGGATGTAGGGCTTCTCGTAATCCGGGCGCCCCAGGGCCTCATTGAGAAAGCCCATCGGGCTGGGCGTATGGGTCAAGGTCGCCAGGCCCGCCTCATTCAGCGCCGCGATCAGAAAGCCGGTCGCGATACCCACCGATTCCGGCACGTAGTAGTGCTTGATCTTGCCCCCAGCCTCGTCGACCCCGTGACGTTGCCCGAAGATGGCGATCAACCAGGGCGCGGTCTCCAGGAAAGGCTTGTTCGCATCGGTCCCCAGGAGCGCCAGATGCCGTAGCCATTTCTCGCGCGCCTTGCCCGCATAGAAGGCGCGCTCTTCGGCCTCGGCCTCGGCCCGCAGCCGTTCACGCAAAGGCCCCTTCCCGATCAGGACGAAGCGCCAGGGTTGCTGGTTGGCCCCGCTCGGCGCGGTGGCCGCCGCCTCGATGCAGCGTTCGATGATCTGGCGCGGCACCGGCCGATCACTGAAGTCGCGAATGGTGTGTCGGCGCCGCAGGCGAGCCAGGGCGGCGTCAGCCCGCGCCAGCATCGCCTCATCACTGAGCGCCCAACGGTCCGGCAGAGGCAGGCTTCGGTGTTCGGTGGTCATGGCGTGCTCACCCCATCGCCGCTTCGATCAGGCGCGGCCCGGGCGTGGCCATGGCGCGGGCGAAGGCCGCGTCGAAGGCCTCGGCGGTGGCGACGCGCTCGGCGGCCATGCCCATGCCCTCGGCCAGCTTCACCCAGTCGATACGCGGATCGCCCAGATCCAGCAGCTTCGCGGCGGCGGGCCCCGGATTGCCGGCGCCAGTCCGGCCCAGCTCAATGCCGAGGATCCGGTAGGCGTGGTTGGCGAAGACCACCACGGTGACGTCCAGCTTCTCGCGAACCACCGTCCAGAGCCCCTGGACCGTATACATCCCCGCCCCGTCGCCGGTCAGGGCCAGGACCTTGCGGTCAGGGCAGGCGACGCTTGCGCCGATCGCCAGCGGGATCCCCTGGCCGATGGCGCCGCCGGTCAGGGACAGCCAGTCGTGCGCCCGGGCGGCCTTGGTCTGGGTGAAGATCGGCAGGCCCGCCGTCACCGCGTCGTCGGAAATGATGGTGTCCGCCGGCATATGCCGCGCGATCGCCGCGCCGATCGCCCAGGCGTCCAGGCGTCCGGCCGGCGCATCGGGCGCGGCGTAGGCCTCGACCGGCCCCGTTGCGGGCGCGCCCAGCGCGTCGGCCAGGGCGTTGAGCGCCGCCGCGGCGTCGACCTCGCGACCGCACAGCGTCTCGACCGAGCAACCCTCGGGAACCAGGACGCTGGGACGGTCGGGATAGGCGAAGAAGGCGACCGGGGTCTGGGTCGCCACCAGCACCATCAGGTCGACGCCCTCGAGGTCCTTCAGGGCCAACTCGCCGAAATAGGGCAGCTTGTCGGGGCGGAACCGACCCTCGCCGCGCGCCTGGCGGGCGGTGAAGGTGTCGGTCAGCACCCGCACGCCGTGGGCGGCCAGCCGTCCGGCGGCGGTCAGCGCCGCCTCGCCGCAGGCGCCAGAGCCGAGCAGCAGCACCGGCTTCGTCGCGCCGCCCAAAGCCTTGGCGACCGCCTCGACGGCTGTGGCGTCCGGCGCGGCGAAAGCGGGCGGCGTCACCATAGGTCCCTTGCCCGTGGCTTCGTTCCAGGCCGCGTCGGCGGGCAAAACCAGGCAGGCGTTGCCGCCGGGAGTCCCATAGGCGGCGACGATGGCCTCGGCGGCCAGCGGCCCGACGCTGTCGGCGGTCTCGGCCGACTTGACCCATAGCGAGTTGGGCGCGGCCAGGGCGGCGATGTCGCTGTTTAGGGGCGCATCGAAGTCGCGGTGATAGGTGGCGTGGTCGCCGATCACATTGACCACCGGCGTGAAGGCGCGACGAGCGTTGTGCAGATTGGCCGCGCCATTGGCGTAGCCGGGCCCCAGGTGCAGCAGGGTGCAGGCGGGCTTGCCGGCCATGCGGCCATAGCCGTCGGCCGCGCCGGTCGCCACGCCCTCGAACAGGCACAGCACGCTGCGCATGCGCGGCTCGCGGTCCAGGGCTGAGACGAACTGCATCTCGCTGGTGCCGGGATTGGCGAAACAGGCGGTCACGCCGTTGTCGGCCAGGGTGGTGATCAGGGCGTCCGCGCCGTTCATGGTCTTCTCCGTACCTGTGCTTCTTCCTTCCGACATTTCGCCGGCTGCGCCAACCCGGCGATGCATCAAGCCGATTGCGCGAGGCGGTCGGGGCGGCGCAGTCTGCGGAAAAATCGGGGGGAACAGAATGATGCAAGGACTGAGCGCCGCCGCGCGCTGGACGCTGATCGCGTCTCTAGTCGCCGGGGTCAGCTATGTCGCTAGCTGGGGTCTGACCCTGCCGCCCGGCGTCGAGACCGCCTGGAAGGGCGCGGGCGTTGGTCTCTTGGCTATCCATGCGGCGCTACGGGCGCGATCGCTGGACGGCTGGCTGCTGGCGGCCGTCATGGCGCTCGGGACCGGCGGCGATGTGCTGCTGGAGACTCACGGCCTCACGGTGGGCGCGATCTCGTTCCTGCTGGGACACGTGGTGGCTAGCGGCCTCTATCTTCGCCACCGCAAGGCGGGGTCCCTGGCGCCGCTGGCGCTGATCCCGATCGTCGTCGCCGTATCGTTCCTGCTGCCTAGCGACCGCGCCGGCGCGCCGGGGATCGCGCTCTACAGCCTATTCCTCGCAGTCATGGCCGTCACGGCGCTGATGAGCCGGTTTCCGTTCAAGACCGTGGGCCTGGGCGCGCTGATGTTCGTGGTCTCGGACCTGCTGATCTTTGGCCGCCTGGGCCCGCTGCCCGACAACCTGGCCACGGGCCTGGGCGTCTGGGGCCTCTACTACTTTGGGCAGTTGCTGATCTGCCTGGGGGCGGCGGAGGCGTTGGACGCCTCCACCTCCGACCTCCCCGGCGAACGCCGGGGCCCAGATTCAGCCGCGACCGCTTGAGTGCTCGCGCCCTTCGGCCTCGACAGGATTTTCCGCCTCGGTGGGTTCGATCTGGATCCCGGCGTTCGCCGGGGAGGTCGGGTTAGGAGAACACCATCACCCCTTCGTCGGGCGCCTCAGCGAACAGCCGCGCCAGTTCCTTCGGCCGCCGATCCCGCGCCAGGGCCTGGTTGATATAGCCCTTGTCGGTCAGCTCGCCGCTGGCCGCGTCGGGGGCGCCGTCCAGGATCAGAGCCCGGGCGATGCGGCCGCCGCCGCCCTTGGCCGCGGCGTTCATCCGCGACAGCCCCTCGACGATGGCCGCGCGCACCGCCTCGGCGCTCCCCAGCCGTTCGGCCGCCTTGGCGTCGAGGAACAGCATCAGGCCCACGCCCTCCTGCCCTTCGCCGCAGACCACTGCATCAGAGACCACCCCGCCGATCGCCGACACCGCCGCCACCCGCAGGGCGCCGGCCGCCACGAAGGTGCCGCTGGCCAGTTTGAAGTTCTCGACCAGGCGTCCGTCGAACACCAGCCCCGCCGCCGGATCCTCCGGATCGGCCAGCCTCGCCGCGTCGCCCAGGCGGTAGAAGCCGTCCTCGTCGAAGGCCTGGGCCGTGGCCTCGGGCTGATCCAGATAGCCGGGCGAGACCTGCGGCCCCTTCACGCGGATCTCGAACTTGCCGCCGTCGCCGGCCGGAACCAGCTTCACCGCCGTACCGGGCGTGGGCAGGCCGACCATCCCTGAGCGCGCGTTCAGCCAGTGGATGTTGCAAGCCGTCGGGCCCGTCTCGGTCGCGCCGTAGCCGGCCGCGAAGGTGATCCGCTCGCCCACCGTCTTCACCGCCACCGCCTGGACGCGATCGAGGATCGACTGGGCCATCGACGCCCCGCCGTACTGTAGCACCCGCACCTTTTCGAAGAACCTGGCCGCCAGGGCGTCATCGCGCTCCAGCTCGCCGACGAACATCGCCCAGCCGGCCGGGACCATGTTGTGATAGGTCGTGGCCACCTCCGACAGGTTGCGCACCGTCTCGCCAAAGCGCCCCGGCGCCGGCTGGCCGGCGTCGATGTACAGCGTGCCGCCCCGGTGCAGCACCATGTGCAGGATGGCGTTGGCGCCCAGGCTGTGGCTCCAGGGCGCGGAATTGACCAGCACCGGCGGCTCGGGGTCGGCGTAGCAGGCCTCAATCTGCGCCGCGTTCAGCGCGATGTTGGCGTGGGTGCAGACCACCGCCTTCGGCTTGCCGGTCGAACCGGAGGTCAAGAGCAGCTTGGCCACGTCTTCTGGCTGGGCCTGGGGCGCCAGCGGCGGGCTCACGAGCAGCGTCTCGAAGGCGACGTCGTCGGGCCGCGCATGGCGGCTGACCACCACCGGCAGTCCGGCCAGGAACGGTGCGGCCAGGGCGTCGCCGAACGCCTCGGCGTCGTCGGCATAGACGGCCGCGGGCTTCAGACGTTCGACCGCATGCTGCAGCCGGGTGAGATCCGCGCCCTTCAGCCCATACTGCGGCGACACCGGCGCGGCCGGGGCGCCCAGGCTCATGGCCGCGTAGCCGATCAGGGCGTGGTCGATCCCGTTGCGCGCCAGGATCAGCAGCGGCTGGCCCCGGCGCAGGCCTAGTCCTTGGAGCCCGCCCGCCAATGCTTCGACCTGCGCCTTGGCGTCCGCATAGGTCACCGTTCGCCAGCCCTCGCCGCTCCGCTCGGCCAACCAGACCCGGTCCGGCGCTTCCGCGGCCCAGCGGGCCAGCGGCGCGGTCGTCGTTCGCACGGCGTCCGAATAGGGCATGGGGTTGCGCAGGATCAGCGTCTCACCCTGTCGCTCGACCTCCAGCGCGCGGGGCGCGTAGCGGGCGTCGCGGAAGGGGGCTGTGTTCAGGGTCGATCCGTCCATAGCCTGTTATGTCGCGGGTCATACCGCTGTTCAATCGGCGCGGCGCGACGACGCCCCTCTCGACATTTTTTCCGCCCGTGTGTCGAATCCGTCCGAGCTGGCGCGTCTGTGGGGTCGAGACGCTGCGATGGTCGCGCGCTCATGGGAGACAAACATGCAATACGCCCTGCTGCTGTACGAGAACGAAGCGATCTACGCCGAAGAGGGCGCCATGAGCCTGGAGGCCATCATCGCGGCCCACGGCGCCTTCGCCGCCGAGCTGGCCCAGCAAGGGGTGCTGCGCGGCGGCCAGGGGCTGAAGTCGGCGGACACCGCCACCACCCTGCGCAAGACGCGCGGCGTCGACACCCTGCATGACGGTCCCTACGCCGAGGCGCGCGAGCAATTGGGCGGCTTCTACGTGATCGAGGTTCCGGACCTCGACGCCGCCCTGGCCATCGCCAAGCGCGTCCCCTTCGCCGGCGACGGCGCGGTCGAGGTGCGCCCGATCATCGACGAAGATTGAGCCCTCTGGACCAGACGGCGCGGCGGGACGGCGGTAAGATCGTCGCCGCCCTGGCCGCCGCCTTCCGAGACCTCGATTTGGCCGAAGAGGCCTATGCCGAGGCCTGCGCGCGGGCGGCGGCGGTGTGGCCCGCCGCGCCGCCGCTGGATCCGGCGGCCTGGCTTTACGCCACCGCACGACGCTGCGCGCTGGATATGATCCGTAGACGGACTGTCAGGCGGCGCGCCACGCTTGAACCACCCGAACCGCCGCCCTCGGCGGAGGATGTCCTCACCGCCGACGACCGCCTGATCCCGGACGAGCGGCTGCGCCTGATCTTCGTCTGCTGCCATCCGGCCGTCGCGCCCGAGTCGCGCGCCGCCCTGACCCTGCGGCTTGTCTGCCGACGCTGGAGGTGGCCTACGCCCGCGCCCACGAAGACGCCGCCGGCTCGGGGCCCCACGCCGGTTACGCCCGCGAGATGCTGGACCTGACCGCCGTGCTGGCCGGCCTCTTGCCGGACGAGCCCGAGGTGCTGGCCTTCGCGGCCCTGGTGCGGTTCGCCGAAGCGCGGCGGCCGGCGCGGCTGGACGCCGACGGCGCCATGATTCCCCTGGCCGAGCAGGATCCCAGGCGCTGGAACCGCGCCCTGATCGCAGACGCAGACGCCCTGCTGCGCCGCGCTGCGCGGCTGAACCGTCCGGGGCCTCGTCAACTGAGGGCGGCGTTGCACGGCGCCTGGGCGCTGCGACGTTCGCTTGCGGAGGCGCCGCCCTGGGAAACCCTGCTGGCGCTGTACGATCTGCTTCTGCAAGCAGGCGAGGACCCGTTCGTCCGCCTCAACCGCGCCGTCTTGCTGGCGGAGGTCGCAGGACCGGCGGCGGCCCTGGCCGAGGTCGAGGCGCTGGACGCCGACCGGTTGGATGATTTCCAGCCTTACCATGCGGTCAAGGCGGACCTGCTGGCGCGGCTCGGACGCGTTGAAGAGGCGTTGGGGGCCTATGACCGGGCGCTGGACATGGCGCCGGGAGAGGCGGAACGGCTGTGGTTGATCCGTAGGCGGGCGGACATGCTCCACACGGACAAACTACCCGACCTCCCCGGCGAATGCCGGGGTCCAGATGGAGAACGCTGAGCCTGCGCAAGCTGGCGGCGCGCCCCGTCTCATCAGCCCCAAAGCCATACGATCTGGGCCCCGGCATTCGCCGGGGAGGTCGGAGGTTATTGCGCCAGCGTCTCCAGGAACCGCACCGGCTCGCCACGGCCCTCGGCGATGATCTCGTCGTCGCGCATCACCACGACGCCGCGCACGATGGTGGCCACCGGCCAGGCCTTGGCCTCGAAGCCGTCGAACGGCGTCCAGCCCGAGCGGGTGGCCATCCAGTCGTGGGTGATGACCCGGCGGGCCTTCATGTCGACAATGGTGAAGTCGGCGTCGAAGCCCTCGGCGATACGGCCCTTGTCGGCCAGGCCGAAGATGCGGTTGACGCCATGGCTGGTCAGATCAACGAAGCGCTCCAGGGAGAGCTTCCCGTCGACCACGTGGGTCAGCATGATCGGGACCAGGGTCTGGACGCCCGGCATGCCCGACGGCGAGGCCGGATAGGGACGCGCCTTCTCCTCGCGGGTGTGCGGGGCGTGGTCGGAGCCCAGCACGTCGGCGATGCCGGCGTCGATCCCGCGCCAGACGCCCGCCACATGGTCGGCGTCTCGGATCGGCGGGTTCATCTGGGCGAAGCCCTTCAGACGCTCATAGGCCTCCGGCGCGACCAGAGTCAGATGCTGCGGCGTGACCTCGACGCTGGCGACGTCCTTGTTCTCGGCCAGGAAGTCGATCTCTTCCTTGGTCGTGACGTGCAGGACGTGGATGCGCTTGCCCAGCTTCTTGGCGATGCGGACCAGGCGATGGGTCGACTGCAGGGCGGCCTGGGCGTCGCGCACCTCCGGGTGGCTGGTCCAGTCGCCGGGGCGCGCGAGGCTGCGGCGCTCGGCCAGACGGTACTCGTCCTCGGAATGGAAGGCGGCGCGGCGGTTCACATGGCGCAGCACGTTCTCGACGCCCTCGTCGTCCTGGACCAGCAGCGATCCGGTCGAGGCGCCCATGAACACCTTGATGCCGCAGCAGCCGGGCAGGCGCTCCAGCTCGCCCAGGAAGGTGGCGTTCTCGTGGGTGCCGCCGACATAGAAGGCGTGGTCGGTGTGCATGCGCCCCTTGGCGCGGGCCAGCTTGTCGGCCAGGGCGTCGGCGTCCGTGGTGGTCGGCTCGGTGTTGGGCATCTCGAACACGGCGGTGACGCCGCCCAGCGCCGCGCCGCGCGAACCGCTCTCGAGGTCTTCCTTCCACTCCAGGCCCGGTTCGCGGAAGTGCACCTGGCTGTCGATGACGCCCGGCAGGACCGTCAGGCCGGTGGCGTCGAACACCTCGCCGGCGCTGGCTTGGGATAGGTCGCCGATCGCGACGATCTTACCGCCGCGCACGCCGATGTTCGACCTGCTGCCCTGGGAACAGGCAACCATTTGGTCCCGACCTCAGGGCTTTGGCGGCGCCGGCTTGCTCAGGTCGAAGGCCACGCGGAACAGCCGGTTCGGGCGGGAAAGCTCATAGGTGAACGCGCCATCGGTGAGCCCCAGCGCCCAGACGTTTGTGTTGGACACCGTCCGGCTCAGTCGCGTGAACAGGGCCTTGGACTCTTCATCAACAGGGAAGCGCTGCGTCTGCGCGGTTCCGGGCTCCAGGGTGTCGCCGCCATAGCGCGACAGTTCGTCCTCGACACCGTCTGTGTGGCGATGATCGTGCTTGAGGCGCAGGCGGCCATCATCCAGCCGGGTGATAACCCAGGTGCGCGACCGGTCTTCGCCGACCCGGAACGGAATCCGGATCTGCCGGGCGTCGCAATGGGCCACGGTCATGACCAGCTCGGCCTTGCGGAACGCCTCGTCGGCCACGTCGCCTTCCACGACCTGACCGGTGAAGGTCTTGCCGCACAGCGCGCTCAGGCGCTCGAAGAACTGCTCGCCCGGCGTTCCGGCGAAGGCCGCAGCCGGCGCCAGCATGATCAGAGCGCTAAGCGCGAGAAGGGACTTCATCACGCTTTCCTCGGTCGCGCCGCGCGTCGTTTCGTCGTGACCGGCTGGACAAGCTCTGCGGGCGCGTCGGCGGACGCGTTCTCAACCAAATCCGCCGCCGTATCGGCGTCCATGCCAGGTTCGGGCGCTGGCGCCACGGCCACGGCCTCGGCCTCCTGGGGCGCGACGGGCGAGGGCTGGACATCGCCGCCGACCTTCGCCAGCAGATCCTTGGCCGCCTTGAACACCGTGGCCACCGGCAGATCGCTCATGTGGCGGATGGCCTGGGACAGCTCAGGATCGATGGCCAGGAACTGGTCAAACGAGCGCGGACCGCGTACGGCCACGGCGTGCTCGCCCCACGGCGCATAGCGGCGCTCGTCCGAGGGGCCGAACAGGCCGATGGTCGGCGTGCCGGCGGCGGCGGCGATGTGCATCAGGCCCGAGTCGTTGCCGATAAACAGGCTGGCGCGCTTGAGGCAAGCATAGGCGGTGAGCAAATCAACCTTGCCGGTCAGGTCGATGGTGCGCCCGCGCGCCGAGGCCATGCGCAGTTCCTCGACCATGCGGGTGTCCTCCGGACCGCCCAGGATCAGCAGCCGTCCGCCGGCCATCGGGCCGTCCTTGTCCAGCAGCTGCGCGGCGGTCTGGGTGAAGCGCTCGATCGGCCAGACCTTACCGATCCAGTTGGCCGCCGGGCCCACGGCCAGGATCGGTCCCGCATCGCCGCCCTCGTTCAGGCCCAGCAGCTCGTCCGCCAGCGCCTGCACCTCGGGCGTGATGTAGAGATAGGGCGGCGGCGGATCGCCCTCGAGCTTCAGCGTGCGGGCGGCTTCGATCACCTTGTGGACGGTCTCGCCGGGGACCTTCTTCCAGATGGCGCGCTTGTCGCGGCGCAGGAACAGGGCCGTGGCCGAGCCGCGCAGATCGACGATCAGGCTCCACTTCTTGTGGCGCACCTGGTTCCAGAGCTTGAACCAGTGGCCCTTGCCCTTGCCCTTCTCCATGACGATCACGCGGTCTAGGCCGGGGACATGGGCGAAGAGCGGCGCGGCGAGCGGGCCGGCGACAATCGTAAAGCGCGCGCTGGGGATCTGGTCGGCCAGCATCTTGATCAGGCCGGACGACAGCACCGCGTCACCGATACGCGTCGCCGTGATGAAAAGGATCGGAAAGGCCCTCTGTGTCATCGGTACACCTATAGGCCGGTCGGTGAGTCGGCGCACCCCACGTTAACACTTGAGTTACCTCAAGGACTGGCGTCGCCCGCGACACGGCGCCACATGTGCCCCCATGACCGCACCTCGCCTCGCCCATCTCGCCTCCCGCGCCGTCATCGCCGTGTCCGGTCCGGACTGGCGAAGCTTCCTGCAAGGCCTGCTGACCCAGGACGTCGAGACCCTGGCCGTCGGCGAGCTGCGCTTCGCGGGCCTGCTCACCCCGCAGGGCAAGCTGCTCTACGACCTGTTCGTGGCGGGAATCGAGGACGGCGCCCTGTTGGACGTGGCGGCGGCGCACCGTGTCGCCATCCTGACGCGCCTTTCCATGTACCGCCTGCGGGCCAAGGTGGAGCTTGCCGCCAGCGATCGTCCGGTGATCGCGGTGTTCAGCGGCGAGGTTTCCGGCGAGGGCCTGTACGCCGATCCGCGCCTGCCGGCCCTGGGCGCCCGCGCCTATGACGACCGCCAGACCAACGCCGACGAGGACGCCTATGAGGCCCACCGCCTGGCGCTGGGCGTTCCGGGTCCCACCGACTGGGGCAGCGAGGCGAGCTATCCGATCGAGGCCAATTTCGACCTGTTGGCGGGGATCGACTTCAAGAAGGGCTGCTTTGTCGGCCAGGAGACCACCAGCCGCATGAAGCGGCGCGGGACGATCAAGAACCGCATGCTGCCGATCACCTTCGACGGCGCCCCGCCCCCTTTCGGCGCCGAGGTGCTGGCGGGCGAACTGCGGGCGGGCGAGGTGCTCAGCGGGCGGGACGGCCGAGCCATGGCCCTGCTGCGCCTGGATCGGATCGAGGGGGCCGCGCTGAGCGTCGACGGGCGGCCGGTCCGCGTCGAGCGTCCAGAGTGGATGGCCTGAGACCGCTGGTTGCGAGCGTCCCCAATTCGGGGCAGAGAACGCAAAACGACGGTCGCTGAAGCCAGCGGCCAACGTCGCATAGGGGCATGGAAAAACATGAATCGTCGCAAAGTTCTCGCTGCGGGCGCGCTGCTGGCTGTGGCCGCTGCGGGCGGACCCGTTCTAGCCGCCAGCGCTGAGCGCTTCACCGTCAAGGTTCGCGGCAAGGGTCCTGACGTGATCCTGATCCCGGGCCTGTCGTCGTCACCGGACATCTGGGAGTCGACCGCCCAGGCGCTGGAGGGCCGCTATCGCGTCCACCTCGTGCACGTGGCCGGCTTCTCGGGCGCGCCGACGGCGGGCAACGCCGACGGCAAGGTCGCCGCGGGCGTTGCCGAGGGCCTGGCGGGCTACATCCAGGCCCAGGGTCTGAAGTCGCCGGCCGTGATGGGCCACTCGATGGGCGGCACGATCGGCATGATGCTGGCCGCGCGCAGCCCCGGCCTGGTGGGCAAGCTGATGGTCGTCGACATGTTCCCGAACCTGGCGGTCGCCTATTTCGGCCCCGGCCAGTCGCCAGAGTCGGTCGCCCAGCGCGCCGCGGGCTTCCGCGCCCAGATCGCCGACGCGCCCGCAGACGCCTTCAAGGCGATGCAGGAGCAGGTTATCACGGGCATGGTCCGCACCGAGTCGGCCCGCCCGGCCATCGTCAAGCACTCGCTCGACAGCGACCGCCAGGTCGCCGGCCGCGCCATGGAAGAGCTGCTGACCACCGATCTGACGCCCGAGCTACCCAAGATCACCGCGCCCACCACCGTAGTCTGGGCGTGGAACAGCAACATGCCGGTCCCAGCCGCGACGTTCGGCGGTTGGTATCAGGCCGCCTATGGCCCGCTGAAGGGCGTCAAGGTGGTGCGTATCGACGACGCCGCCCACTTCATCATGATCGATCAGCCGGCCAAGTTCATGGCCGAGGTCGAGACCTTCCTGGCCGGCTGATCTGGCGTCGACCTTATCGGCAACGGCCGTAGCGGTCCGGGGACGCCCCCGGGCCGCCCCGCCAGCCGGGCGGGTTCTCCCAGTTCGTGCCGGGACCACCGCGCGGACCGGGCGGGTTGCGGTCGTTGTCGAACCAGCACTTGCCGGCCTGGTTCCACCAGCCAAAGCCCGGGTGATAGTAGCCGTAAGCGTGGTTGTAGTAGTAGCCGTCGCGATAGCGGAACTCGATCCGCTGGCCGTTCCAACGATAGTACCGGCGGTCGGGCGAGGTCCCGGGGCCGCCCCGCCAGCCCGGCGGATTTTCCCAATTGGTCCCCGGTCCGCCGCGCGGCCCCGGCGGGTTGTGGTCGCGGTCCCTGGGCTGGGCCAGGGCCGGCGTCGCAGCCAAAGCGGTCGTGGCCAAGGCCAGGATGGCGAAGGTCTTCAGGCGCTTCATCGGCGCACCTTTCGTGTGTCTTAAGTCCCTCGCGAAGCCCAACGCGCAAGATCCGGAAATCCGTCGCCCGACGCGTGATGTTCCCGAAAAGTTCTAGGCGGCGCGCGAAGTTTCTGCCAGCTTGGCCGCATGAACGACATCGCTCGCTGCACCTGGAAAGGCATGAACGGAGACCCGTTCTATGAGGCCTATCACGACCACGAATGGGGCGTGCCCGAGTGGGACTCCCGCGCGCTGTGGGAGAAGCTTGTCTTGGACGGTTTCCAGGCGGGCCTCTCCTGGATCACCATCCTGCGCAAGCGCGAGGCCTTCCGCGCCGCCTTCGCCAATTTCGATCCCGAGAAGGTCGCGCGCTTCGACGAGGCTGATCGCGCCCGGCTGATGGCTGACGCCGGCATCATCCGCTCGAACGGCAAGATCGATGCGACGATCCAGGGCGCGCGCCTCTATCTCGACATGCGCGAGCGGGGCGAGGACTTCGGCCAGTTCCTGTGGGACATGGTCGGCGGCGCGCCGATCCAGAACCAGTGGGAGGCCGGCCAGGTCCCGGCCCAGACGCCGCTGGCGGTGGAGATGTCCAAGGCGCTGAAGGCCAAGGGCTTCAAGTTCTGCGGCCCCGTGATCGTCTACGCCTTCATGCAGGCCACGGGCCTGGTCAACGACCACCTGGTGACCTGCTTCCGACATGAAGAGTGCAAGGCGCTGGGCAAGCGTCACCGAACGGCGGTGGGCTCGCCCTGAGCATAGGCGGCCGATAGCTGCTTATAGGCCTTGGAGCCGAAGGCCAGCAGGGTGACGATCACCCCGACGACGCCGGCCACCGTGAACACCAGCGCCATGCCCCGGTCAGGCCCCCGGCCAAACCAGTCACCGATGGCGGCGGCGCCGGCGCCGTTGGTCATGAACGGAATGACGATGAACTGGGTCAGCGGCCCGATCAGGAACGCGGTCAGCGGTGAGGCCGCCTGCTCGACCGACTGGGCGAAGCCGAACACCCGGCCCTGACGCTCGAAGGGCACCACTTTTTGCAGGGTCGTCTGCTCGGCGGCCTCGGCGTAGGGCCCCAGCAGCATCCAGACGAAGCACCCCATCGCCAGCATCACGATCGACGACTTCAGCGGGAAGACGCAGCAGACCGCCCACGAGATCAGATTGACCAGCAGCAGGGTGCGCAAGGGATTTTTCCCCAGGCCCGTCTTGCTGATGGCCAGGCCGCTGATGATGAAGGCCACCGACAAGAAGCCGAACAGCAGGCCCCAGGCCTGCACCGACACCATTGACAGGCCGTAGGCGTCCAGCAGGGCCATGAAGATGCCGCCCAGGAAGTTGTTGAAGGTCGCAAACAGGATCAGGGCGAAGAGACCCGGCACGGCGGCCACCACCTTGATCGTGCCGGCCAGATCGATCGTCTTGGGTTCGACCGGCGCCCCGTGCTCGGGCTCGACACGCGGCTCATCAACGGCGACGGTCAGCAGGTGGACCAGCGCGGCGAGCGTGAAACCCAGGGCGAAAACCAGGGCGGCGAGCATGCCGCCCCAGGCCACCAGGAAGCCGCTGATCACCGAGGTGGTCAGGAAGCCGACGCCCGTGACCATGCCGACCAGGCCGTTGGCCTTGTCGCGGCGATCCTCGGGGATCAACAGCGTCACCAGGGTGGGCAGGGCGATGGTGCGGATATTGCCGGCGATCACGCCCAGCATCGAAAGCCCGATCAGCGCCCACAGCCAGGGCCGCCCGACATCGGCGATGGCGCCCTTGGGCGCCAGCAGCAGCACGGCCAGGGCCAGGGCGTAGAGCAGCAGTGACGCCAGGCTCGACCCCGTCATGGCCAGCTTCTTGCGATGATGGTCGACGAGGCTGCCGAACCAGATCCCGCAGGCCGCCGTCAGCACCAGATAGACGCCCGCGATCATGCCTGTCGCAAAGACCGACTTGGTCTCCAGATAGACGTAGAAGGTCAGGGCGAACCAGATCGTGAAGTTGGTGATGTTCGCGACCAGATTGTTGACCAGCAGGTGATGGAACGGGGTCACAAGGCGCGTCTCCAGGGCGAGGCCGGGACCCTGCCAGCGGGCTTCGCCGGAGGCAACGCGCGCTCTGTCAAAGCGCACCGAACAACAGCGTTGGCGCCCCCTCGCGGGGAAACTAGGCTGCGCCGCACAAGGGCTACGGGGCGTCAAATGGCGAGCAAGATCATCCTGGGCGTGGTGGCGGCGATCGCGTGCGGGATCGGCGGCGCGCAGGCGCAGGTCATCCAGGGCGTTCCGGTCGTGGAAGCGATGAACGCCTACGTCGAACCAACTGGTCTGGTCGAGGTCGAGGCCGGTCGCCGGGTTCACATTCACTGCCTGGGATCGGGCTCACCGACCGTCGTCTTCACCGCCGGTCTTGGCGGCTGGTCGGGCAGTTGGGCGCTGGTACACCCCGAGGTCGCCAAGACCACCCGCGCCTGCGCCTGGGACCGCGCGGGCTTTGGCCTCAGCGACGGCGACGCTCACAACGCCCAGACCTCGGACCAGACGACGCAGGACCTGGCCAAGGCCCTGGCGGCGGCGGGCGAGCGCGGACCCTTTGTGCTGGTCGGCCATTCGGCCGGCGCGTTCGAGACCCTGACCTTCGTCGACCGTCACCGGGATCAGACCGCCGGCGTGGTGTTCGTCGATCCAACCCGGCCGCATGACATGGCGCGCGAGGCCAAGGCCGGCCCCAAGGCCGCCGCTATGGATCGCGCCTATTTCGCTTCCGAAGCCAAGCGCCTGCGCGATTGCGCGGCGGGGATCGAGGCTGGAACAGTCAAGACCGGCGCGCCTGCCGCCCCCTGTTTCCAGTACTATCCGGAGATCCCCGCCGCCGCTCAGGCGGTGCTGGCGCAACGCGACGCCGACCCTGCCCGACTGCGCGCCCAAGCCTCGCTCTACGAAGAGTATGAGCCGAACGGCGAGCGTGTTGTGCGGGAGAAACGCGACTGGGGCGACCTGCCGCTGATCGTCGTCAGCGCCGGCGCGGCGGCGGAAGGGGGACTCTGGAGCGCCGACGCCAAGGACGAGCACGCGGCTTTGTTCGCCGACTGGAGCGACAGCCATGAAGGCCTCGCCAAGCTGTCTCGCCGGGGCGAGCGCCGGGCCTATCGTCGCCGCCCCGAGCGGCCGGGTCGAGCCGAGC
>NCDQ01000095.1 GCA_002280275.1 Caulobacter vibrioides
GTCGTCCAAGGGACGTGAATTCAATACTAGGAGCAGCGGGATGAAATATCCGATCGCTATTGCCGCGGGAATTGCTGGCAGCTTGTTTGTCGCTCAAGTGGCTTCGGCCGCCGGCGGTTTCGAAGACCAGATGGCCCGTTGCCTGCAGCAGCATGCGAATACTCGCGACGCCGCGCAAGTCATGCTCGAGTGCAACGCTGACGGCGGCAAGCTGTCGGACTGCAAGGTCGTCGACAACAGCGCTGCTGGTAAGGGTTTCGACAAGGCCGCCATGTGCATCGCTGAAAAGCTCCCGATGGGCGCCAAGACCGGCACTGTGAAGGTTCCGTTCCGCTTCCCGGGCGGCGCGTAAGCGTCTAGCCTTTCGGAACAAAGACGCCCCCGTCGACTTGGTCGACGGGGGCGTTTTTCTGCCTGGCTTCGAGCCAAGGCGGGGGGCGAGACTTCAAGAAAAGAGGCCGCGTCAATACGACGCGGTCTCTTTTCGTTTGGGCAAGCTCTAAGGGCGCAGCCTAGAACTCTTCCCACTCTTCCTTGAGAGCGACAGCAGCGCCGCCGCGCGACACCGGCGCGCCGCCAGGCCGGCTCGATGAGGGGCGAGGCGGAGGCGCCACCGGCGCGGGCGATCTCGCCGGCTGTGATGAGGCTCGGCGTCCTCCCGAAGTCTGGAAGGTCTCCACCTGCCTCACCAGTTCGCCGGTCTGGCTCTTGAGAGAGTGCGTCGCCGCCGTTGTCTGCTCGACCATGGCGGCGTTCTGCTGGGTGACCTGATCCATCTGGTTCACGGCCGTATTGACCTCGTGCAGGCCGCTCGACTGCTCCTGGGCGGAGACCGAGATCTGGGCGATCAGCTCATCGATTTCGGCAACTTTCGCCACGATGCCGCGCAGGGCGTCGCCCGTCTGCCCCACGAGCGCAACCCCCGCCTCGACCTGCCGGGTCGAGGTGTTGATCAGCGCCTTGATCTCCTTGGCCGCGTCAGCCGAACGCTGCGCCAGCGCCCTGACCTCTTGAGCGACGACCGCGAAGCCGCGACCGGCCTCACCCGCTCGGGCCGCCTCGACCCCTGCGTTCAGCGCCAGGAGGTTGGTCTGGAAGGCGATCTCGTCAATGACGCCGATGATGTTGCCGATCTCGCGGGAGCTGGTTTCGATCTCGCCCATGGCGGCGACGGCTTGACTGACGACCGCGCCGGATCGCTCAGCGTCCGCCTTGGCGCCGACAACGACCTCCTGAGCCTGCTTGGCGCCCTCGGCCGAGCGCCGCACCGTGGCGGTGATCTCGTCGAGGGCTGCGGCGGTCTGTTCGAGACTCGCCGCCTGCTGCTCGGTTCGGCGCGACAGGTCGTCGGCCGCAACACTGATCTCGTCGGTGCTGGAGCGGATGCCCTCCGTCGCGCCCCCAACCCCGCACATCGCTTGATCCAGCAGGCTTACGGCGCGGTTGAAGTCGTCCTTGAGCTTCTGGAACTCGCTGCAGACATCACCGTCGAGGCGGGCCAGCAGATCTCCGGACGCCAGGCGATCCAACGCTTCGGCCAGCAGGGTGACGACGTGCTCCTGCCGCGCCTGAGCGGTCTTGCGCTCCGCCTCCAGGCGCTGACGCTCGCTATCGAGCGTTTCCAGGTAGATCGAAATGGCGAAGTCCATATCCAGGAGGATCGCCTTGATCAGAGCAGCCACCGCCTCGCCAGCGCGATCCGAGCCGCCTTTCGACAGCAAGCCCTTGGGCCACATCGAGTCGATCACGGCTCTAACCAGGTGGTCGCCGACAACGGCGTAGCCGCCAATGTACCAGCGGGGCTCCAGACCGATGCGCGCATGGGTCTGGCCGATGGCCCGCACCGCCCGCACATAGTCTTCGCTGAACTGTCCCTCGGCGATCACGCCCCAGTGCGTCTTCTGCCGCGCGCTGGCTGCGTCCATATGCCGGTCGTCGCTGAAGAACTTGCGGGTCTCGGGGGTCGCCCGGACCTTATCGTAGAAGCTGTTGAGGGCCTTGCCGATCTCGGCTTGGATCACGGGCCGCAGATCGCGCAGCGCTGATCGCGCCTTGTCGTCGATCCCCATGAACGCCGTCCGTTCACCGATCGAATAGTCCTGGCTCATGGCTGTCCCCACAGTTTGGCGTGGAAAAAGCGTGAGCTTTGATCCTTAATCGGCGCTTAATTTTACCCGCCATGGGCGCGACAACTCGCCACACAAGCTTTCTGGTTGCGTCACGCCTGATGATCCCAATTCCCTATTTGACCTAGGAGAATTGGGCGAAGCGGCCTGGACAACACGTCGGCCGCGCGGGCTGCGACGTGACGCCGCACTCACCCGCCGCGCTTGAGCGTCTCGCGGGCGATGATCAGCTGCTGGACCTGACTGGTGCCTTCGTAGATCCGGAAAATCCGCACATCGCGATAGAGCCGCTCGATGCCGTAGTCGGCGACATAGCCGGCGCCGCCGAACACCTGCACCGCACGGTCCGCCACGCGGCCAACCATCTCGGACGCAAAGAGCTTCGACGAAGCCGCCTCCAGGGTGACATTGACCCCAGCGTCGCGCTTGCGGGCGGTCTCAAGCACTAGAGCCTTGGCCGCCAGGGCCTCGGTCTTGCTGTCGGCGATCATCGCCTGGATCAGCTGGAAGCTGGCGATCGGCTGCCCGAACTGCTTACGCTCGCTGGCGTAGGCCACGCAATCGGCGATCAGGCGCTCGGCGACCCCGACGCAGACGGCGGCGATGTGCAGACGGCCGCGATCCAGCACCTGCATGGCGACCTTGAAGCCCTCGCCTTCCGCGCCCAGACGGTTCCAGGCCGGCACGCGAACATTGTCGAAGGTCACGTCGTGGATGTGGGCGCCCTGCTGGCCCATCTTCTTTTCAGGCTTGCCGACGGTCAGGCCCGGCAGGTCGCGGGGGACAAGGAAGGCCGAGACCCCCGCCCCGCCCTTGGCGTCGGGATTGGTCCGCGCCATCACCGTGAAGAGCGAGGCCTTGCCGGCGTTGGTGATGTAGCGCTTGGAGCCATTGAGGACGTAGTGGTCGCCGTCCAGCGTGGCGCGGGTCTGCACTGCGGCGCTGTCGGAGCCCGCCTCGGGCTCGGTCAGCGCAAAGGAGGTGATGACCTCGCCCGAGGCGATCCCCGGCAGCCACTTGGCCTTCTGCTCGTCGTTGCCGAACATGACGAGGCCCTGGCTGCCGATGCCGACATTGGTGCCGAACACCGAGCGGAAGGCCGGCGAGGCGCGGCCCAGCTCGATGGCCACCAGCGCCTCTTCCTCCATGGTCAGGCCAAGCCCGCCGAACTCCTCCGGGATCGTCAGACCAAAGAGCCCGAGGCCCTTCATCTCGTCGATCACCTCGTCCGGAACGGCGTCGTTCTCGGCCACCTGGGCCTCGATCGGCCGCAGGCGCTCGGCCACGAAGCGGGCGACCGTGTCGATCAGCTGTTCACGGGTTTCCAGATCGAGGGCCATACGCTTCGTCTCCCAGCTTCCCAGTCCCGCGCGGAAACCGCGAGGGTGGCGTCAAACGCTTGTTTTGCCGGGAACTGTAGCGATGGTCCTCGAGAATGGAAGCCTTCCGTTACGCTCGCTCCTGCTGGGCCAGCACGCTCTTGCGCATGCCGTAGGCCAGATAGATCACCGCGCCGATGAGGTGCGCATAGAGGAAGTAGAGTTGGGTCTTCCCGGGCAGGCTGACGAAGAGATAGAGGCAGCCCAGGATGCCGGCCGGCGCCACGATCGGCCACAGCGGGGTGGAGAACACCCGCGGCCGGTTCGGTTCGCGCAAGCGCAGCAGGATCACCGAGGCCCCCACGGCGATGAAGGCCCACAGCGTGCCGGCGTTGGCCAGCTCGGCGATGTCCTTCAGCGACAAGAGGCCCGAGATCACAGCCGACAGGACGCCGGTCAGCAGGGTCATCATGACGGGCGTACCGGTCTTGGCGTTCACCTTCGACAGCGCGCGGGGCAGCAGGCCGTCGCGGGCCATCACGAAGAAGATCCGGCTCTGGCCGTACATGAAGGCCAGGATCACAGTCGGCAGAGCGATCACCGCGGCCAGGGCGACCAGCTGGGCGATCTTGCCGTGGTTCAGGCTCTCCAGAATGAAGACCAGCGGGGCCTCGCTCTTGGAGAACACTTCGGTGCGCGAGGCGCCGATCGAGACGGCCGCGACGATCATGTAGATCGCGGTGCAGACGGCCATCGAGCCGACGATGCCGATGGTCAGGTCGCGCTTTGGGTTCTTGGTCTCCTCGGCGGCGGTCGAGACCGCGTCGAACCCGTAGAAGGCGAAGAAGATCAGGCTGGCGGCGGCCATCACCCCGATCTTGGCGGCGTCGGCGGCTGCGCCTTGCGGCACATGGGCCTGGAAGCCGTTGGGCATGAACGGCGTGAAGTGGGCGATGTTGAAGGCCGGCAGGCACAGCACGACAAAGACGATCAGGGCGATGATCTTCACGAAGACCAGAACCATGTTGACCGTGGCGCTCTCGCGGGTGCCCAGCGCCAGCAGACCCGCCACCGCCATCGAGATGAAGACGGCCGGCAGGTTGATCAGTCCGCCCTGGTGAGGGCCCGCCAGCAGGGCGTCGGGGAAGCCGATCATCTTGAACAGGCCATGGGCGTGAGCCGACCAGCCGACGGCGACCGCCGCGCAGACCAGGGTGTATTCGAGGATCAGGCTCCAGCCGACGAACCAGGCGACCGGCTCGCCCATCGCCGCATAGCTGTAGGTGTAGGCGCTGCCCGAGGCCGGGATCATGGTCGACAGCTCGGCGTAGCACAGGGCCGCGCAGGCGCAGACGGCGCCGGCGATCAGGAACGAGAGAATGACGCCCGGCCCGGCCAGGCCCGCCCCGACTCCGGTGAGGGTGTAGATGCCGGTGCCGACAATGGCCCCAACGCCCAGGGCCACCAGGTGCGGCCAGCTCAGGGTCTTCTTCAGTTGATGGCTGTCCGCATGGCCAGCGGTGATGGTGTCGATGGCCTTGCGGCGCGTCCAGAAGCTCACTTTTCGGGTCCCTCCGACCAGGCATGGCAGCCGAAAGTGTCAGCGGGTTCGGCGTCCGCCAGGCTCTGCAAATAGTAGCCAGCCTGTTTAGCCGCTTCGGATCGAGATCCGAAGCGGACAGGCTCTCGACGCGGACCATGGAGCGGGTTTCGTTCCCAGCCAAGGCTTGTTTTTAGAAGAAAATCCTCGTCAGGGCGTAGGCGAGGATCGCGACGGCCACCGTTAGCGTCACCAGCAGGATCGCCAGACGCGGCTTGACCTCGAGCAGGGCCTTGGGGCCGAGCTTGGCCGAGATGGCCCCCACCCCGGCCAGCAGCAGGAAGCCCGAGCAGGCGCCCAGGGCCGACACCAGCGCCGGCGGGATCAGATTGAGACCCCGGGCGGCGGCCAGGGCCGCGAAGCCCCAGACGAAGAGCGGCGGCGCCTGCAGGCCAGACACGCGGCCGCCCTGGACGGTGCGGGTCAGCATCAGGCCGATCAGCACCACGGCCGGACCCAGCCACAGGATCCGCGACAGCTTGGCCAGGGCCGCCGTGCCGGCCACCTCCGGCGACACCGAGGCGCCGGCCCCGGCCACCTGGGCGACGTCGTGGATCGACAGGCCGAAGAAGACGCCGGCCTGGTGGGCGGTCAGGCCCAGGGCGTTGGCCATCGGCGGATAGGCCAGCATGGCCACAGTCGAGAGCAGATTGACCCCGACGATGACCAGCGCCGTCGTGCGCTGGGTCTCGGGGCTGGACGGGGCGGCCTGCGACGCGGCCAGGGCCGCCGAAGCGCCGCAGATCGAGCAGGCTGCCGCCGCGATCAAGGCCTCGGCCAGCGGCAGGCCTAGAGCCGCGCCGGCCAAGGCTCCGATCCCAAGACCCCCCAGCACCACCGCGCCGCTGGCCAGCACGGCCGGACCGCCCAAGGCGGCGAACTCGCTCCAGCTGATCTGGGCGCCCATCATGGCCACGCCCAGCCGCAGGCCGGGCTTGGCGAAGACGTCGAGACCCGCGCCCAGCTGCCCCTGCAGGCCCAGCGCGCCCAGCATCATACCCAGCAGCACCGCGATCAGCGGCGCCGGGGCGTGCAGGCTCTGAGACAGGAGCTTGGCCAGCACCGCCATCAAGAGGCCGGCCAGAAGGCCCGGCCCCATGCGGACGGCGTTCAGGCGCAGGGCCGCGGCGGTCATCCGCGGACGGTGTCCCCGCTCATCGAGGCGGCGGCGAAGTGGGCGTCGGCCTTGGCGCAGCGGTTCGAGAGGCGCTCGTGAAGGCGGCGCACGGTCTGGCTGCCGGTGCGCTCGAAGGCGAAGGGCAGGACGCCATGGATGATGCAGGCCAGGCCCGCGCCTAGCAGGGTGAAGCCAAAGCTCCAGGCTACGCCCATGTGCTGGCCATAGCTCTCGCCGACCGACTTGGGATGACGCGTGAACGACAGGTCCATGGAAGCCCCCACTGGCTGAAACTGAAGCGTTCTAGAATGGCGCGGATTCAGAGAAAGGCATTGTTTGAAAGGTTACCATTTCCGCGATATGGAGAATTTGGTTCTCTCCAAAATCGGATTTCGAGATGATTGATCTCGATCAAATCGATCGCCGCCTGCTGGCCATCCTGCAGGAGGACGCCACCGTCCCCATCGCCGAGCTAGCCGAACGGGTCGGTTTGAGCCAGACCCCCTGCTGGAAGCGGGTCCGGCGCCTGCAAGACGCCGGCGTCATCACCGCCCGTGTCGCCCTCCTGGACCGCGAGGCCCTCGACCTGGGCCTGACCGTCTTCGTCGCCGTCAAGACCGGCCATCACGACGAGGGCTGGCTGAACCAGTTCGCCGCCGGCGCCAGCGCCCTGCCCGAGGTGGTCGAGTTCTATCGGATGAGCGGCGATGTCGACTATCTCCTCAAGGTCGTGGTCAAGGACATCGCCGCCTATGACCGCTTCTACAAGCGCCTGATCGCCACCGCCCCGCTGACCGACGTCTCGTCCAGCTTCGCCATGGAGCAGATCAAGTTCACCACCGCCCTGCCGATCGCCCCGACCTGAGGGGCGGGCTTGGAAGCCTCTGAAAGCCTCCCTTCCCCTAGATGGGGAAGGGCCGGGGATGGGGTGACTGCGGAGGTGGCGGCTGTGCGCGGCCTCGACCGCCGAGCTCACCCCACCCCTACCCCTCCCCATCGAGGGGAGGGGACGTGTTTTATCCGCTTCACGCGATCGCTCGCTGAAGTCATAGAAAGGGATGCGGAGCGCCGGACATTCGTCCGGAAGAGTTTGATAAATACCGTTTCGACGAAGCCCGACGC
>NCDQ01000553.1 GCA_002280275.1 Caulobacter vibrioides
CCCAAGGATCACGTCGACCTGGGCGCGGCCCTGGGCGGCATGGACTTCGAAGCCGCCGCCCGCATGAGCGGCGCGCGCTTCGTCGTCCTCAAGAAAGAGATCGCCCGCCTGGAGCGCGCCATCGGCCAATTCATGCTGGACCTGCAGACGGTCGAGCACGGCTATACCGAGGTCAGCCCGCCGTTGCTGGTGAAGGACGAGGCGCTGTTCGGGACGGGGCAGTTACCGAAGTTCGCTGATGACCTCTTCCACACGACGGATGAGCGCTGGCTGATCCCCACCGCCGAGGTCTCGCTCACCAACATCGTCCGCGAACAACTGGTCGCCGAGGAAGAGCTGCCGATGCGCCTGACGGCGCTGACGCCGTCGTTCCGCGCTGAAGCGGGTTCGGCCGGACGCGACACGCGCGGCATGATCCGCCAGCACCAGTTCTACAAGGTCGAGCTCGTCTCGATCACCACGCCCGACCAGTCCGAGGCCGAGCACCAGCGTATGGTCGAGTGCGCCGAGGCCGTGCTCAAGAAGCTGGAGCTGCCGTTCCGCACGATGCTGCTGTGCACCGGCGACATGGGCTTTGGCGCCAAGAAGACCTACGACCTCGAGGTCTGGCTGCCGTCGCAGGACATGTATCGCGAGATCAGCTCGTGCTCGAACTGCGGCGACTTCCAGGCCCGCCGCATGGACGCCCGCTACCGCAAGACCGGCGAGAAGGGCGGCCACTTTGTGCACACCCTGAACGGCTCG
Organism: Caulobacter vibrioides; assembly: GCA_002280275.1. Classification (GTDB taxonomy): domain Bacteria; phylum Pseudomonadota; class Alphaproteobacteria; order Caulobacterales; family Caulobacteraceae; genus Caulobacter; species Caulobacter vibrioides_A. The sequence continues at coordinate 745 of NCDQ01000553.1, forward strand.
GGCCTGGCCGTCGGCCGCACCCTGGTGGCGGTGCTGGAGAACTATCAGGACGAGGGCGGTCGCATCCACATCCCGGCGGCGCTGCAGCCCTATATGGGCGGCGTGACGCACATCGGGGTGCAGGCGTGAGGGTTCTCCTCACCAACGACGACGGCATCCACGCGCCGGGCCTCCAGGCTCTGGAGAAGATCGCGCGCGCCCTGACCGACGATGTCTGGATCTGCGCGCCTGAATACGAGCAGTCCGGCGCCAGTCGCGCCTTGACTCTGGCCGACCCGATCCGCGTGCGAAAACTGGATCCGCGCCGGTTCGCTGTCGAGGGCACGCCCACCGACTGCGTGATGATGGCGGTGCAGCACCTGATCGAGGGGGCCAAGCCGGATCTCGTCCTGTCGGGCGTCAATCGCGGTCAGAACATCGCCGAGGACGTGACGCTGTCGGGCACGGTGGGCGGCACGATCGAAGGCATGTCCATGGGGATCCCGTCGATCGCCCTGTCGCAGTCGATGAACTACTTCCACGACGAGATCGTCGCCCACTGGGGGACGGCCGAGGCGGTCGCGCCGGGTATCGTCCAGCGCCTGCTGGAAGTGGGCTGGCCCGCCGATGTGGGCATGAACGTCAACTTCCCCGCGCTGCGGCCGGAGAGCGTCAAGGCGGTCGAGGTCACGCGCCAGGGCTTCCGCGACGGCCACATGCGCCACATGGACAAGCGCACCGACCTGCGCGGCCGCGACTATTACTGGATGGGCTTCACCGCCAAAGCGTCTCAGCCGGCGGAAGGCACCGACCTGCGCGCAGTCTACGAAGGGCGGATTTCCGTCACGCCGCTGCACATCGACCTTACGCACAATGAAACCGT
>NCDQ01000096.1 GCA_002280275.1 Caulobacter vibrioides
GTTTCGGTCAGCCCGTTCGTCCTGCGTGACGCCGACGGCAAGGCCGTGGCGGTGATGGCCAACCGGGGCGTCACCTTCTTCGAGAGCGAGACCTATCTGATCGAGGGCGACAAGCCCGTCAAACTCGACCTGCCGCTGAAGAGCTCGATCCAGGGCTATGTCGACGGCCAGATGGTCGTCTTGATGGAGCAGGACTGGCCGCAGAAGGGTTTCAAGACCGGCGACCTGATCAGCTTTGATCTCGCCAAGCTGAAGGCCGCGCCGGACAAGGCGATCGCCACGCTGGTGCTGCGTCCCACCGCCCGCCAGTCGGTGGAACAGGTCCAGACCACCCGCACCAAGCTGGTCGTCGGCATGCTCGACAACGTCAAGGGCGCGGCCAAGGTGTTCACCCACGGCCCCAAAGGCTGGACCGCCCAGGCCCTGGACCTGCCGGCCAACAGCGCGATCGGTCTGGGCTCGTCCGACGACAAGGGCGAGCGTCTGTTCGTCACCGTCACCGGCTATCTGACGCCGACCACCTTCTGGCTGGCCGACGCCGGCTCGCTGAAGCTGGAGCAGATCAAGGCCTCGCCGGCCCGCTTCGACGCCTCCACCCACGTGGTCGAGCAATTCGAGGCGACCAGCACGGACGGGACCAAGGTTCCCTATTTCGTCGTGCGCCCCAAGGACGTGAAGTACGACGGCGCCGCGCCGACCCTGCTTTATGCCTATGGCGGCTTCCAGGTGCCCCTGACGCCTGGCTATTCGGGCACGATGGGCAAGCTGTGGCTGGAGCGCGGCGGCGTCTATGTGGTGGCCAATATCCGGGGCGGCGGCGAGTTCGGTCCGGCCTGGCACTCGGCCGGTCTCAAAGAGAACCGCCAGAAGGTCTATGACGACTTCTTCGCCGTCTCGCAGGACCTGATCACGCGCAAGATCACCTCGCCGCGTCGCCTGGGTATCATGGGCGGTTCGAACGGTGGTCTTCTGATGGGCGTCGCCCTGACCCAGCGGCCCGAGCTCTACAACGCCATCGTCGTGCAGGTGCCGTTGTTCGACATGATCCGCTACAGCCAGATCGGCGCGGGCGCCTCGTGGGTGGGCGAATACGGCGACCCGGCCATTCCGTCGGAACGGGCCGTGATCGCCAAGTACGACCCCTATTCCAACCTCAAGGCCGGCCAGAAGTACCCAGAGGTCTTCATCGAGACCTCGACCAAGGACGATCGGGTGCACCCCGCCCACGCCCGCAAGGCCGCAGCCCGCCTGATGGAGCTGGGCTATCCGGTGCTCTACTACGAGAACGTCGATGGCGGTCACGCGGCCAGCGCCAACCTCGCCGAGACGGCCCGTCGTCAGGCGCTCGAATATGTCTATCTGACGCGCAAGCTGATGGACTGATTAGGCCAGCGCCGTTCCCCTCGCCCTTAAGGAGAGGAGAGCGGCGCAAAGCCTCGCGTAACGGCGTCCCGTCAACCCTAAGGAAAGTTCTCGGCGTCACAGTGCGCCCGACTCTTTTCGTCGGATTGGCCACCTTTTGCCCATCGAGATCGTCAAAGCCCTTGACCTTTCGGACGCCGACCTCGCGCGGTGGACGCAGCTCCAGCATGGCCAGACGCGGCTCGACTCCCCGTTCCTCTCGCCGCAATGGACGCTGGCTGTCGCCCGCGCCCAGGGCGACAAGAGTGACCAGGTTAAGGTCGCCATCCAGCGCGGACCTGGGGGCGAGGCACTGGCTTTCCTGCCCGCGCGGGTGCGCCAGGACGTGGCCATGCCTGTCGGCGCGCCGATGTGCGACTACCAGGCCCTGATCTCGGCGCCGGGCGTCGCCATGGACCCGCGCGACCTGTTGCATGCGCTGGGCGTGGGCCGGATCGACTTCTGCCACATGATGGCCGACGACGAGACCCTGGGTCGCCACGCGCGCGGCCAGACCGACAGTTGGGTTGTCGAACTGCCCGACGGCTATGACGCCTACGTGGCCGAACGCAAGGCGGCGGGCGTGGGGGTGCTCAAGGACATCGACAAAAAGCGGCGCAAGGCCGAGCGCGAGGTCGGGCCTTGCCGCTTCACCGCCCTGTCGGAAAGCCGGACGGCGTTCGATCAGCTGATCGCCTGGAAGCGGGTGCAGTTGCTGCTGACCCACCAGACCGACCTCTTCAAGGCGCCGTGGGTCAATAGGCTCCTGGATGGCCTCTTCGCCCGGCGCGACCCCGACTTTGGGGGCGCGCTGTACACCCTGCATCTGGGCGAACGCCTGGCGGCCGTGCATTTCCACCTGCGCGGCGAGCACACGATCCACGGCTGGTTGATCGCCCATAATCCCGATCTCGAGCGCTATTCGCCCGGCATGATGCTGTTCCAGGACATCCTCAAGAGCATGGACGGCACGCCCTACATGCGGCTCGATCTCGGGACTGGCGACTATCGGTTTAAGCGCGAGCTTTCCAACGCCCAGCAGCGCGTGGTGTTCGGCTTTCTGGGCTCGCCCTCGATGCCGACCCTCGTCCGCCACGCGGTCTATGGCGTCCGGAGCGTCGCCGAGGCCCTGCCGTTGGGCCGGATCTCGGAGCTTCCCGGCAAGGCGATGCGGCGCATCGACCTCTTGAGGGGCCTGCACTAGGGCGCGACCTCAGGTCCGAGGCGCCGAACCATTGATCCGGATGGCGCTGGGATCAAGTCCGCCCGCAGGCCAGGCGCGGGTCCAGCCGTACTTCAGCTCGCCTTCCCGAAAAGCAAAGCGGTCCAGGTGCTTGGCCACCACGTCCTCCAGCCTCGCGAGACCCGCCTCATCAGCGGCCTGCACGGTGATGTCTAGGCCATCCCCGTGGGCCGTCATCCGGCAAAGGCCGAGCGGCAACGGAAAATCGGCCGAGGTGTCGTCGTAGCGAACGTCGAACTTGTGGCTCCAGTGCTTGGCCAGCTGGATCATGTAGCGGGCCGCCTTGTCGGTGGCGACGCGAGCGTGACTTTCCATCCCAGCGCGGCTCCTCAGAGGGTCTCGATGGTCGCCGCGGCGTCGTCGAGCGCCTTGGCGATCCCGGCGATCTGCTCAGCCGTCAGCTGGCCGCCGTGCAGCTTCAGCCGCAGCGCGGTCTTCAGGTTCTCGCGGGCCCGCAGGATCTGCGGCGAGAAAGCGGCGCTGGTCGAGGCGGCCTCGGCCATACGCTCGAAGAGCGAGCGCACAGGTTGCTCATTGCTGACCAGGAACGCCTCGCCCTCGGCCGTGATCGTATAGAGCTTCTTGCCGCCGCCGGCCTCGCTGGCGACGACATAGCCCAGCTCCTCGAGCAGGGTCAGGGTCGGATAGACCACGCCAGGGCTGGGGGTATAGGCGCCGCCCGCCGCCGTCTCGATCGCCTTGATCAGCTCGTAGCCATAACTCGGCTTGTCCGCGATCAGCTTGAGAACCACCAGGCGCAGGTCGCCGTGGTCGAAGAAGCGGCCCATGCGTCCGCCGCGCCCCCGAGGCCCATGATGGTGACCGTGGAAGCCAAACGGATGCCGACCGTGATGCTGGCCCCCGTGGCCACCCCACGCGCCGCGATGAGAATGATGTCGTCCGAACAATTCTTAGATCCTATTTCGTTATATCGGAATGACAGATATATCGAAAATGGCGGTCGTCAAGAGCGCATTTAGATATATCTAATTATGACGTAAGCGCGATAGGCGCGGCGCCGGCGCCACGCTTATCGACAAACCAAGACCACCCCGCGTCTGGGGGCTTCCAGCGCATCGACCGGCGCATCACATCGTAGGGACAGCCAGAGGCGCGACCGAGCCGCGCGCGGGCCCAGTGATTTGCGCTCAGGCGTTCAAGCGTAAGCGAAATAGTCGGCCCTAATCTTGATACGGAAGGCGTCGTGAATACATGGCGCCTATGAGAAGCAGGAGCATCCGCTTGCGCGACCCGTCCCAGAGCGCGCGCCTACAAGGGTTCCGACGTCACCTCGCCGTCGGCGCTATGGCGGCCGCCAGCCTTCTGGCCGTGGCGTCGAACGCGCAGGCGCAGGCCGAGGCCGCGCCGCTCGCTTCGGTCGCCAACGACCCTTGGGAGGACTTCAACCGGGCCTCGTTCAAGCTGGGCATGGGGTTGGACCGAGCGTTGCTGGCGCCGGTCACGCACGGCTACATGGCGGTGACGCCCCGCGTGGTGCGCGATCGCGTGAGCTCAGCCATCTACAATCTGGGCGAGCCGAACACGGTGATGAACCAGGTGCTTCAGGGCAAGCCGCGCCGGGCCGTGCGCTCAAGCACGCGCTTCGTCGTTAATTCGACCGTCGGCGTCCTGGGCCTGTTCGACGTCGCCGCCAAGATGGGCCTACCGCCACGCGGCGCTGATTTTGGCCAGACCTTCGGCCGCTGGGGCGCTGGCCCAGGCGCTTATGTCTATGTGCCGCTGATGGGCCCCCTCAACGTGCGCGACGGCGTCGGCCGCGCGCTCGACATCGTCACTGACCCAGTCTCGCTCTTCGTCGGCGGTCTCGACACCGACTTTGGCAAGGCCCGTATCGCCGTCACCGTGGTCGACCTGCGCGCCGTCACAAACTCGGGCTACGAGGCCCTGAAGGACGCGGCCGATCCCTATGTGACCACGCGATCCGCCTACACCCAATACCGCGAGGCCCTCGTGCGCGAAGCCACCGGCGAGACCGAGGCGCTTCCCGACTTCGACGCGCCGCCCCCGGAACCGAACCCGTCGCCCGCAGCGGCCAATCCATGACTCTCCCCGGTAACACCATGCGAAACACCTCCCCCACCCGGCGCGGCGCCAACGCCGCGCTTTTGGCTTTCGTCGGCGCCGCCGCGCTGTCGATCGCGGGCCCCGCCCTGGCCCAGAACAGCGCGCGTGACCCGAGCGCCGAAGCCTTCGTCCAGGCCAAGGCCCAGCGCGTGATCAGCGTGCTGGCCAACAAGAGCATGAGCGAGGCCCAGAAGAAGCAGGTCTTCCGCCAAGCGGTGGATGAACTGGCCGACGTGCCGCGCATCACCAACTTCGTGCTGGGAAAGTACGCCCGCACGATCACCCCCGAACAGCGCGCGCGCTTTACGCCGGTCTTCCGGACCTACGCCGAGAACGTCTACCAGAGCCGCATCGATGACTATCGGGGCGAACAGTTGAAGGTGACCGGCTCGGTCGTCCGCAAGCCCGGCGACGTGATCGTCAACACCGTGGTCTCCGGCGGCCAGCTTGGCCAGCCCGTGCCCGTCTCGTGGCGCGTGCTGGGCGGCGGCGCGAACTGGAAGGTCGTCGATGTCCAGTTCAAGGGCATCTGGCTGGCGATCACCCAGCAACAGGACTTCGTGTCGACGATCGACAACGCCGGCGGCAACATCGACGTGCTGACCAACCAGCTTCAGAAGGGCGGCTCGGGCCGTCGCTAGACGGAACCCGAACTGGAAGGACAACGGCATATGGCATTGCGCGAACAATGGGCCGAGACGGCTATGGGCGTCGTCGTCCTCGCCTTGACGGCGGGGTTCCTGACCTATTCGCTGACCGTAGGCGGCGTTCATATGAAGCGCGGCGACTATGAGATCAGCGCCAAGTTTGGCGAAGCCGGTTCGCTGGCGCCGGGGGCGGCGGTCACGGTGGCCGGCGTCAAGGTCGGAACCGTTTCGGAGATCACGCTGGAGCCCAAGACCTACCTCGCGGTGGCCAAGCTGAGCATCGACCCGACCGTCAAGCTGCCGGCGGACTCCACCGCCAAGATCACCAGCGACGGCCTCTTGGGCGGGGCCCACGTGGCCATCGCGCCGGGCGCATCGCTGGACGACCTGAAGGCCGGTGGCGAGATCGAGAACACGCAAGGCGCCGTCGACCTCTTCGGGCTGATCGGCTCGGTGATCCGGCCGCAAGGCGGCGCTGCGGCCACATCCACGTCCGAGGCGGCCAATCCAGCCACCCAACCGGCCGAGAGCTACTGAGATGACCGCGGCCGAGGCGGCCCGGCGGGTCGCCACCCATCCCGTCCAGGCCCTGGGGCGCTCGGCCCTGGCCGCCGTGCGCATGGTCGGCGGGGTCGGCGTCTTCGCCGTGCGCGGCGTCATCGCCGCCCTGACGCCGATCTGGTTCCTCAGCCAGTTGCGCCGCCAGATCGTGGCGATCGGCTTCTTCTCGCTGCCGGTCGTGGGGCTGACGGCGGTGTTCACCGGCGCGGCCCTGGCGCTGAACATCTTCACCGGCGGCGGGCGTTTCAACGCCGAGCAGGTCATGCCGCAGATCGTGGCGCTGGGCATCACGCGGGAGCTGGGCCCGGTGCTGGCGGCCTTGATGCTGGCCGGCCGCGTCTCGGCCGCGATCGCCGCCGAGATCGGCGCCATGCGCGCGACCGAGCAGATCGACGCCATGCGCACCCTGTCGACCGACCCCTTCCGCTATCTGGTCGCGCCGCGCCTGCTGGCGGCCGTGCTGACCCTGCCCCTGCTGACCGCCGTGGCCGACATCATCGGCATCGCCGGCGGCTGGCTGGTGGCTACGCGCGTGCTGGAGTTCAATCCGACGGTATATATCCGCAACACCATCAACTTCCTTGAAAGCTGGGACATCGTCTCGGGCCTGATCAAGGCGGCGGTGTTCGGCTTCATCGTGGCGCTGATGGGCTGCTATCACGGCTACAACGCCTCGGGCGGCGCGCGCGGCGTCGGCCGGGCCACGACCCACGCGGTGGTCTCCTCGGCGATCCTGATCTTCGCCTCGGACTATCGGGGATCGCAAGGTCCTCGACCAGCTCGACCTCTCCGTCGCCCCCGGCCGGTCGCTGGTCATCATCGGCGGTTCGGGCCAGGGTAAGTCTGTCACGATCAAGACCGCTCTGGGCCTGCTGCGTCCTGAAGCCGGGGCGATCGAGCTGGACGGCAAGGACGTGGTCGGCCTGTCCGAGAACCAGCGGCGCAAGCTGTTCTCGCGGGTTGGGGTTCTGTTCCAGGGCGCGGCGCTCTTCGACAGCCTGCCTATCTGGGAGAACGTCGCGTTCCGCCTGATCAACGCCGACGGCGTCCCCCGCCGCCTGGCCCGCGAACGGGCGATCGAGGCGCTGGAACAGGTGCGGCTGTCGGCCGATGTCGCCGATCGCTTCCCCTCAGAGCTTTCAGGCGGGATGCAGAAGCGCGCCGGCCTGGCCCGCGCCGTGGTGGCCAAGCCCGAAATCCTGTTCTTCGACGAGCCCACCACGGGTCTGGATCCGATCACGGCGGCGGCGATCAACCAGCTGATCTCCGACCAGGTGCGTCGCCTGGGCTCGACGGCGGTGTCGATCACCCACGACCTAGCCTCGGCCCAGACGATCGGCGACGAGATCGCCATGCTGCACGGCGGCAAGATCATCTGGCGCGGTCCGGCCGCCGAGCTGGCCACCACCGACAATCCGTATGTCCGCCAGTTCGTGGAGGGCCGGGCCGAGGGGCCGATCTCGCATACCCACTGAGGGGTTTGGTCCCTAAGGCGGCGTCAGACCGCCTGCCTCAAGGTGTCGGCCAGCAGACGTCCCTCGACGCCCCGGCTAGAGCCTGCGCGCCAGGCCACGACGATCTCGCGGCTGGGGTGGGCGGTCGCCAACGGACGAACCGTGACAGCGGCCTTGTCGGTCAGGCCCGCCTGCACCGCCATCTTGGGCAGGAACGAGACGCCCAGGCCCGAACCGATCATCTGCACCAGCGTCGGCAAGGACGTGGCCGCGAAGGTTTCTTCCTCGCCGACGCCGCGCGGCGGCTCCAGCCCGCAAGCCGCCAGGGCATGGTCGCGCAGGCAATGGCCGTCCTCGAGCAGGATCAGGTCCTCGCCGGCCAGGCTGTCGGGATCCACCTGGGTCGAGGCGGCCATCGGGTGATTGGCCGGCGCGGCCGCCAGCAGCTCATCGTCCTCGACATGGGCCCAGTCGAGACCGCTCATGTCGTAGGGCAGCGCAATCAGCGCCGCGTCCAGCGCGCCGGTCTTCAGGGCGCTGATCAGGCGATGGGTCAGGTCTTCGCGCAGGAACAGCTTCAGCTTGGGAAAGCGATCGCGCAGCACGGGCAGCGCGCGCGGCAGCAGATAGGGCGCCACGGTCGGGATCACGCCCAGCCTGAACCGGCCGGCCAGCGGCTGGCCAGCGCCGCGCGCGGCCTGCACCAGGTCCTCGGCCCGGGCCAGGATGTCCTCGGCGCGTCGCACGGCCTCCTGTCCGGCGGCGGTGAGGATCACCCCAGACCGCGCCCGGTCGACGACCGGCGCGCCCAGGATCTTCTCCAGCTCCTGGATGCCGGCCGATAGGGTCGGCTGGGTGACGTGCGCGTTCTCAGCGGCGCGACTGAAAGAGCCGTGCTCCGACAAGAGCTTGAGATACTGGAGTTGGCGGAGCGTGGGCAGAAGCATGGCCCGACATATAGGACATATCTATTCGTTTTCAAAAAACTATCGATTGGACCAAGACCAAAGCCTCACCTATCGTCGAACTGTCGAAGCCTCCGGTGAATGTCTCCCCACCCCGACCCGGATGACCGGCGCCTCCCGGTCCGACCGCCTCCCCTCTCGCGGCTCGGACCGGGACGAACGCGCCCCGCGATGTTATCCCTCGTCGATGGCCAAGGAGCATCACGTGTCGATCGAGGCCCTGCGCGCCCGCCTGCCAGACTACGCCCGGGATCTGGGGACCAATCTCGCCTTGCTGGTCGACGATCCTGCGCTTGATGACGAGGCGCGTTGGGGGTGCTTTGTCGCCAGCGCTTGCGCTGCTGGCGAGCCGCAGACACTCCGGGCGATAGACACAGCGTCGACGGCTGCAGGCTTCGCGCCAGAGGCGAATCTCGCCGCCCGCAAAGCCGCCGCCATGATGGCGATGACGAACGTCTATTTCCGGGCGCTGCATCTGATGCAGGCTCCGGACTATGAAGCGCTGCCGTCGCGGCTTCGCATGAACCGCCTGACCCATTCCGGGGTGCGCGGGATCGCCTATGACCTATGGTGCGTGGCCGTCTCGGCGATCAATGGCTGCGGCGCATGCCTGGACAGTCACGAGGCTGAGCTGCGTCAGCAGGGCGTTGAGCCCGTTCAGATTCAGACGGCGCTACGGATCGCCGCAGTTGTGTCGGCGGTCGCTCGAACGCTCGCGGCGGAAGCGGCGCTTCGCCCCCAGAATTCGGTCGATTGAGCAAGGCCGCGACGCCGGGTCGCGGCGTCGGCCCCTCGACATTCATCTTGTCCGTAAACTAAGTTGTTAACCTCTGGGTAACAGATTCGCGGCGTCCGCCGAGCCGTCCCGTTTGGGACGCCGCGGACTCGCATGGGGCGAAGGTGGGCCGAATGAGACTGCTGTCGAAGAACTCGCGCGAGACGAAGAACGGCAAGCCGACGGTTCTGGGTGAGGAAGCCCGGTCCGAAGCCATGCAGCACCAGATCGAGTCCACCCAGGCCATCGGTCAACGCTACGAGACCATTCACGGCGGTCTCGACAGCATCGGCCGGGTGATGGAGCACCTGAAGGCTATCGAGCCGCTGATCGCCGAGATCCGCGGCCCCGTGAGCCAGGAGTTCGAGGCTCGCCGCGCCGAGCACGCCGAGCTGATCGCCGTGCGCGCTAATCTCGACCAGGCCCAACGTCAGATCGCCCTGATCCAGGCCGAAGAGCGCGAGGTCTCCGCGCGGCTCGCCGCCGCCGAGACCGCCCTTGGTGAATCCGAGGCCCGCCGTCAGACCCAGGATGCGGCCCTTGAAGACAACGCGCTCGAAATTGATCGCCTGCGCAACGCCCTGCTGCAGTCGGACCTCAAGGTTTCCAGCCTCGACGCCTCGCTGCGTGACGCCACCGCCCGCATCGAGCACCTGGTGCAGGACGTCGAAGGCCTGCGCATCCAGGCCCAGGATATCGACGCGCGCCGCGGCGACGCCGAGGCCGCTTTGGCCCGCGCCAACCAGGACAACGCCCTGCTAGGCGAGGAAACCGCCACGCTGAAGAAGCGCGTCGATCAGGCCGGCCTGGATCTGGCCCGCCTGTCGCGGATCGAGACCGACCTCGAGGCCCAGCTGGCCGCCGAGCGCGCGCGCGGCCAAGCGGTCGAGAACGCCCTGGCGGCTCACCAGGCCGACAGCGGCCGCACGATCCGCGGCCTGGAAAGCCAGGTCGAGGCCAACCGCGCCGAGATCTCGGCCCTGCAGACCCGCCTGGAGACCGCCACCGGTCGCGCCGACAAGCTGGAAGAGATGAACGGCCAGATCTCGGCCCGTCTCGCCGACTCCAGCGCCCAGCAAAAGGCGGTGGAGCGCCGCGCCGGCGACCTCAATGTCGCCCTGGAGCGCGCCCTCGACCGGATCCGCGCCCTCGAGGAAGAGGCCGACGGCCTGCGTCAGCGTCACGCCGGCGTCGACACCGCCCGCGCCACGGCCATCGAACGCGCCGACCAGCTGGCCAAGAGCGCTGTCGCGCAGGAAAAGGCGCTCAAGCGCGCCGAGGAGCGCGCCCAGCAACTGCGCGCCCGCCTGGATGCGATGCAGGAAGCGCAAGACCAGACCCGCCGCGATCACGAGGCGAAGATCGCCGAGCTGCAAGCGACCATCGAGCGTCTCACCTCGGAGGCCGCCCTGGCCGAAGGGGCTCTGGAAGCGGCTCGTCGCGACCGCTCGCGCCTGCAGATGGCCCTTCTGGGCGCCAGCGACGGCGATGTGGCCGCGAGCGCCTAAGCCTCTAAGGCGCTCCCAAAACGAAGACGCCCGCGACCGAGAGGTTCGCGGGCGTTTCTTTTCGGCGTTGAGATCGCGCGCCTATCGCGCCTCGACGGCGGCCTTGAGCCCCTGGACCTGCTGGCCCAGAACCCCGTCGACGGGCGCGGCCAACTTGTCGAGGCCGCCCTTGAAGTACCCCCCGACGTCATAGGTGACCGTCACGGTCGTGGCGCCGTCCTTCTCGGCTAGCACGATGGTCATCGCGCCAGTGGCGCCCGACGACTGCAGAGGACCAAGCCCGCCGTTCAAAACCAGCTTCTGGCCTGGCGCAGCATGGACCGTTGTCATGTGCAGAACCGAGCCGCCGTTCGGCAGGCGCTCGCAGAAGCAGCCGCCCGAGGCCGCGCCCAGAGACAGGTTGGCGGCTGAACCCGACCAGGTATGGGCCGACAACCACCATTTCGACGGCTGGACCAGTACCGCCCAGACCGTAGCGGCGGGCGCGGCGATCGACGCCTGATGGCGCACCTGGAATCCGAACGGCTGAGCGTCGGTCACCTCGGCCCGCGCGCCGCCAGCGACCATCAGCGCCAACGCGGCCACAGCGATTATTGTCTTCATGAGCTCATCCTCCCGATCCCAGCTTGGTCGGCGCAAGGTTCGGGCGTCAACTCGCCAACCTATTCGACGGGCGAGGTGATCGTCGCGCCCTGCGCCTTCAAGCGGTCCAGAACCCCGTCCGCCGGAAGCAGGAAGCCCAGATCCACCACCGCCACCGTGACCCCCGGCCGCTTCAGCGCTTCGGTCATCGCCTCGGTTGTCTGGACGAGGCCCTTCTCCAGCAAGGCCGCGCCCCCAGGGACATGGGTCAGGCACCGCTGAGCGGCGCTGGCGCGGTAACGCGCGCGCACCGAGGCCAGATCGCCCTCGGCCCAGTCACGCCCGATCGTGGTGGAATGGGCGCCGTCATAGGCCACCTCGTCCAGGGCCACGCGCAGGCAATAGAGCTGGTCCTCGGGCGAGAGCTTGCCGGCGATGGCGGTGACCGCGCTCATCCGGTACTGCCCCACCGCCTTGACCTTCAGCTTCCGCGCCTTGGCCATGCGTTCGATGGTGCTGACAGGCTTGGCCTCGGACAGGCCGGCGGCCTGACGGAAATCCGACAGCAGCAGGAACCCGGCCACCGCCGGCTTCCAGTTCTTGTACTCGCCCGCGCCCTTTCGCGCCTGGGTGCGGGATTCGACGAAGCGGGCCTTCAGATCGGGCGGCAGCTGACCCTCCAGCGCCTTGCCCAGCGGCTGGCGCAGGCCGGCGCCGAACTTGAGGACGAAGCCCGCCACCTGGGTGACACCGACAGCCGCCTCAGGGGGAACCAGGACCAGGCTCGCCTTGTCCAGCGCCTTGTTCAGGCGGGGGCTGCTCCACTTCAGCTGATGCGGCAGCGGCGGTGCGGACCCCAGGATGTAGAGCTTGGCGCCGTCCTTCTCGACCAGCCACACCGCTGGGCCTGGCGGCTTGGCCATGATCGTCAGCTCAGCGACGACGGCGCTTTCGTCCTGGGCGGGGGCGGCGCCTAGATCGACAGGCGGCGGGGGTGCGATCTGAGCCAGCGCGGGGGCGCTGAGGGCCAAGGTCATGGCGAACGGAGCAAAACTGAGTGCGAACATCGATACTCCTTCAGCCCCTTTGAGTGATCTAGCGGTTCTCACCGCCGACGAGAAGGTGCGCCGAGGAGCGATCTTGGCGTCCGTCCGTGGACGCGCCGGGGTTTGGCGGCTACAGCTTGGGCCATGATCGGCGTCTTTGACTCTGGCGTGGGCGGCCTCTCGGTCCACCGCGCCCTCGTGCAACGTCTGCCCCAGGCGGACTTCACCTACCTGGCCGACCAGGCCAATGCGCCCTACGGCGTGCGGACCGGCGAGGACATCGTCGCGCTGACCAAGGCCGGCTGCGTTCGCCTGTTCGAGCGCGGCGCCAACCTTGTGGTCCTGGCGTGCAACACCGCCTCGGCCATCGCCCTGCGTCGCCTGCAGCAGACCTGGCTGCCCGGCTACCGCAAGGAGATCGGCCGCCCGGTCAACATCCTCGGCATCATCGTGCCCACCATCGAGAAGGCCACGGGCCTGCCGTGGGAGCACGAGGCCGAGCGTCGCGGTGAAAAGGTCCAGCAGCTGGACATCCTGGGCGTCTTCGCCACCCAGGCCACGGTGCGCTCGCGCGTCTACGAGATCGAGATCGACAAGCGCAAGCAGGATCTGGCCGTCTTCTCCGAGGCCTGCCCGGACCTGGTCCCGCTGATCGAGGGCGACGCCAGCGTCGTCGAGATCGCCAAGGCGGTCGAGGCTCGCGTCCAGGCGCTCAAGACCCGCATCGGCCGTCATCCCGACCGCGTCGTGCTGGGCTGCACCCACTACGAGATCATCGCCGACATCTTCCGCGCCGCCCTGCCGGCGGGAACGCCGCTGATCCAGCAGCCGGAAGCGACAGCCGAGGGTCTGGCCCTCTATCTGGAGCGCCACCCCGAGTATGATCCAGGGACCGGCGCGAGCCGCGTGTTCCTGACCACGGGAACGCCGGGCCCGCAGAACGGCCTGGTCCAGAGCTTCTGGGGCGGCCCCCTGGCGTTCGAGGCGGCTTAGAGGCGCGGGCAGGTCCGCTTTCGGTGGCGATGGCGGAGACGGGTTTCGACCCATACTTGCCCCCTCCGCGCCTTCGGCGCTCCTCCCCCGGAGGGGGAAGAAGGGAGCGAAACTTCCGCCCCCTATGGGGGCGGACGACCATGCGAAGCATGGTCCGGTGGGGGCCTGCGGCCTGTCCGATTTCCACCCTTGGGCGAGATCCGGAACGTCCGATATCGGGCGATGCCGTCTAAGAGTTCAAAGCGCCCCTGACGCGGGCCAACAGCAATTCCCCCCGCTCGACGGGCGAACAACGCCTCGGTGAATAGACATGTTTACGGGGATTGGCGGGCGTGAACGCTCGGATTTGGGGAGGATGATCCCAATAAAATCAACGGATTATAACTTTTGCGCGCCAACTTATCCCCGGCGTTAAAACCCGCCCCATACTCAGTGCATCCCCGCCGCGGGGGAGGGCGTATGGATCCGGCCCAATACGGCGGCGGGGCTAGGTTGAGCGGGGCCGCGTGGTCTCGAAGCGGTTTCGACCGGGGT
>NCDQ01000097.1 GCA_002280275.1 Caulobacter vibrioides
CTGGCAGCGCGGCGCGCAACGCCGGTGGCGCCAGCGCCAACAACGCGACACCTTCAGGCGCGTCCGGCGCGATCACACTGATCACCTTGTCAGCGCTGCTCTGGCTAAGGAAGTGCGCGACCTCCTTATCCACCCAGCGCGAGGCCGCGGCGTGGGGCGAGCACAGGATGATGAGGGCGTCAGAATGATCAAGAGCGTCGCGGATCGCCTCGCTCAAGTCGGCGGCCGCCGACAACTCGTCGCGGTCGCGGAAAATCGGTCTAAGGGCGCTCGGGGACGCCTCGCCAAGCGCAGTCCGGAGCCCAGGGGGCGCGCGATAGTTCTCTAGGGCCCGATGAAGCCATTCAGCGACTTTGCGGTCGTGATGACTATAGCTGATAAAGGCCTTGTACCGTTGTCGGCTGTCCATCATCGCCCCCAAATCGACAGCGCAGGAGCTTAGCAAATGACCGTGATTCCACCGTCGGCTCAGCGCGTCGCGACCCATACGCCGAACGTGGGCCAGCCTGAAGACTATCGAAACAACAAACTGTTTCGACACATGACGCCTGACGAGGTAGAGGCGATTGCGTCACGCCTCGAACAGCTGCGCTATGGCAAGGGCGAGATGATCGTTCAGCGGCGCGACCAGGGTGAGGGCATCTATCTCCTGCTCGAGGGGGCCCTGCTCGCCAACCAGTATGCGCGATCGGGCCGTGAGGTTGGCTATCGCAGGCTGAGCCCAGGCGCTTATTTCGGCGAGATCTCGGCCATCGATGGCCTGCCGCGATCGGTGAATATCGTGGCTTTGGAAGATGTTCGGCTCGTGCGGCTCCCGCCTCGCCTCATCCGCGAGCTGTTCGAGGGCTCACCGCGCTTCATGCGCGCTCTGCTTGAGGACATGGCTGCGCTGACACGGTCACTGACCGAACGCCTCTTTGAGCTGACCGCAATCTCGGTCGCGTGCCGCGTTGACATCGAACTTCTGCGGATGGCCACGGCGGCGGGAGGTGATGGGCGTACGGCCGTCGTCCATCCCTGCCCGACCCACGCCGAGTTAGCCGTTCTGGTCGGCAGCCAACGCGAACCGGTGACCCGCGAGCTCAATCGGCTCGCCAGCCTCAACATCGTCCGCCAGACCGGACGCTCGCTGCACATCCTGGACATGGAGGCGCTGAGCAACGAGGTCGAGCGGATCGGCGGAGAGCTCTAGACGGCCTTGGCGTGACGGTTGACCGCGACGGGCAGCCGTTCGTCAAAGGCGGCGGCGACCACCCGCATTAGGCGGCGCGCCGCTTCCGGGATCGTAACGACGGCGCCGTCGAGTGCGCAAAAGCCGGCGACCTCGACCGCCGTCAGGCTCGCAAGACTATCCGCCAAATGGTCAGGCGCGAAGCCGTGCGCGGTGCAGACCGCCGCGACATCGACCCTCATATCGCACATCAGTCGCTCGATCACGGCCGCGCGCAGGCGGTCTTCGTCGCTGAGCGTCAAAGCGCGGCCCAAAGGCAGCTCGTCCTGGGCGATCTTCGCCGCCCAAGCGTCGGTCGGGGTCAGGTTCTGGACAAAGCCTTCCCGGAACTGGCCGATCGAGGACGGACCGATGGGAACCAGCACCGGCGCAGGGTCGTCAGTATAGCCTTGGAAGTTCCGGCGAAGTCGGCCCTCCGCCGCAGCCCGGCTGAGGGAGTCGTCCGGCAGTGCGTAGTGGTCCAGGCCGATCCGGATATAGCCAGCTTCGATCAGCGCCGCGTCCGCTGCATCGGCTTGCGCCCATCGGCCGTCGATGTCGGCCAGATCCGCCTCGCGGATCATCGTCTGGTGCTTCTTCATCCAAGGCACGTGGGCGTAGCCGAAGACGGCGATACGATCAGGCCGCAGCTCCAACGCCGCCTTCGTCGAGGCGTAGACATTGTCGACCGTCTGCCCCGGCAGTCCGTACATCAGGTCAAAGTTCAGCCCCCCGACCCCGGCGGCGCGCAAACGCTCGACCGCCGCGCTGACCTGCTCGAAAGGCTGGACGCGGTTGACCAGCGCCTGGACGGCGGGATCGAAGGTTTGCACACCCAGGCTCACGCGAGTCACGCCGGCCTCGCCAGCGGCGTCGACGAAGGCGTCGGACAGCATGCCCGGATCAAGCTCGGCCGCGATCTCGGCGCCAGGTCGGACCCGAAACGTCGTCGTCAGTTGGGCCACAAGGCGCTTGAAGTCAGCGGCGCTGAGCGCGTTGGGGCTGCCGCCGCCAAAGTGGAGGTGCGCCAGACCGTCGTGCTCGCCAAGCTGGCGCGCCACCAGGTCGATCTCGCGCGCCAGGACCTCCGCATAGGTCCCGATCCGTTCGTAGGTATGGGGCCTGCGAGGGGCGCGCTCGGCGTGCGCCCGCTGAACGGACGAGAGAACGGTCTGGGTGATCATCGGTCCGGATGCTCCGCGAATAGGGTGCGAACTTGCCTGTCAGCGCTAGTGCGGCGCCGTGGCGGTGCGGGCGCCGCGGCGGCGTTCGCGTTCGGCTTGGCTGAAGGCGTCGCCGATATCGTTGTCGATCATGGCGTCGGGATGGGCCAACTGCGCCAGACTGTCAGGCTGACGAAGCGTCACCGTGGCCCCATCAATTTCGACCCCATGCGGACCCAGGCTGGAGAACGCGCGTGAGAGGTTTTCCGGCGTCATCCCCAACAGCGAGGCCAGCACACGCTTGCGACAGGGCAGCCTGACCACAGACCCGCCCCCCTGACGGGCGTGCTGCGCTAGCAGGTAGCTGATCAACCGCTCTCGAGCCGTCCTCAGTTTGCAGTTCTTCAAGGAGCGCACAGCGCCGCTGAAGCAACCGGCGAGTTCTTCGGCCACTGCGCGCCCCAAGCCCGCATCCTGGCCCAGCGCCTGCCTGAAGGCGTCGCCGGGGATCATAAGGATCAAGCTGGCCTTGGTGGCGCGCGCCGTCATCAAGCTCGGGCCGTCCAGGACGATGGAAGCCAAACCCAGCGTGGCGGTTGGCCAGAGCAAGGCCAGGGTCGACTCTCGGTCGCTGGAGCTCCCCTCCAGTTCGATCGCCCCCTCAAGGAGCACGAACAGAAAGTTGTCCGGCTGTCCCTGGGTGGTCAGTTGCGATCCGCGCGGAAAACGCTGGAGGAAGGCGCCGCGCATAAGTTGATGAAAGACCCCGTCGGCCGCGGTCTCGAAAAGCGGCAAGGCCTGAACGCGCAGGAGATCGGGGGCTTCAAGAGACATGATCGGCGCTCCTCGGCTTCTTACGGCCTGTATGCGCGGATCCGGCTGGCGCGACCTTGACGCCGATCAATCGCTTCCACGATCTGCGTCACGTCCGGTCCCATCAGACAAACAAAAGCTCCCCGTCGGCGAACCAACGGGGAGCCAGAGGACGGACGACCGGGGACGTCCGCCGGGGGGTTAGAATTGGCGCGACACGCCGATCGAGGCGACGACCGGGTCGAGGTCGACCTTGGCCTTCAGAGCGCCGCCGTTGATCTTGGCGTCGGTGCTGAAATAGACCTTCTTGACGTCGGCGTTCACCAGCCAGCTGTTCTTCATCTTGATGTTCACGCCAGCCTGCAGCGCATAGCCGACGCCGTCGTCCACCTTCACGGTGAAGCCGTTCTTGTCCTTGCCGCTGTAGAACAGCATGTAGTTCAGGCCAGCGCCGACATAGGGGCTGAACTGCGAGGCTGGCAGTGGGTGGTACTGCAGCGTCACGACGGGCGGCAGGACCCAGGTCTTGTGCACCAGCACGTCGGTGCCCGGACCTTGAGCGCGGATATTGTGCTGCGTGGTGCCCAGGATCGCCTCGACGGCGACCTTGTCGGTCAGGAAGTAGGTGAAGCCCAGGGTCGGCTTAATGTCGTTGCCGACATGCGCCTTGAGGCCCGAATTGGCGCCGGCGGCGGTCAGGATGGCGGCGTCCTTGGCCGGCGCGACCTGCGTCAGGCGCGCATGGACGATCAGGTCGCCCTTGGCGTTCGGCGTGAAATCTTGAGCCTGGGCGGCGCCAGCGGCGAGCGCGCCAAAGGCGACGAGCGAAAGAGCGAACTTCTTCATTGTCTATCCCCAATTCCCGCGACGTCTTGTTTCTTGTCGCGATGGGAATGTGGACGACTTGCCCCCTCCAGTATTTGACCTGGGTCAGACAAAAAAGGAACCGAAGCGCGCTCGGTTCCTTAAGTATTGCTCACCGTTCACTAGCTGGCGGCTTGTCGTCGAGATGGTCATAGAGGATCCGCTCGGCGTCCCCCTTGGGGTCGTCGTACTGCCCCGCCTTCATCGTCCAGAAGAAGGCCAGCAAGCCCAGCGCGCCCAGGCCGATTGAGGCGGGGGCCAGGAAGAGGACAATGTTCATCGGCGGAAACTCCGAAGACGCGGGCGGGCCGCGTTGAGCAACACCACGATCGACGAGCCCGACATCGCCAGGGCCGCCACGAACGGATTGACCAGGCCGAACATCGCCGCCGGCGTGGCGACGAGATTGTAGAGCGCCGAGAAGCCGAAGTTCTCCAGCGCCCGACGGCGAGATTCCCGGGCGGTCTCGATCGACTCGACGACCGCGGCAAGCTCATCACCGGTGAAGACCAGATCGGCGGCGTTCTGGGCCGCGTCCACCGCCGCGCCCGGCGCCATCGAAGCGTGCGCCTTGGCCAGAGCGGCGGCGTCGTTGAGGCCATCACCGACCATCAGCACCTTTTTGCCCTGGGCCTTCAGCGCATCGACCGCAGCGGCCTTCTCGACCGGCGTCAGGCCCGCGCGCCAATCGCTGACGCCGACCTCACGCGATACGTCGCGGACCGGTCCTTCAACGTCGCCTGAAAGGATCTCGACGGACAGACCCAGCGCGCGAAGCTTGGTGATGGTGTCCTTGGCGTCGGCTCTTGGACGATCCTCGAAGGCGAAGCGGATCTTCACGTCGTTTTCGAAGCCGAACCAGAGCTCGGTCTCGCGCACGCCGCCGGCCTCGACGCCGACAAAGGCGGCGCGGCCCAGGCGGGCCCGACGCCCATCGATCACGCCTTCGACGCCCTGCCCGGCCGTCTCGACGCAGTCCTGCGCGACCGGTCCAACGCCGGCTTCCGCCGCCAAGGCGCGGGCCAACGGGTGGCGGGAGGCGCGCGCCAGCGGCGCCGCCAACATGACCAGGTGGGCGGGTGCCTCAATCAGCGCGGGACGCCCTTCGGTGAGCACCCCGGTCTTGTCGAAGACGACGTGATCCGCCTCGGCCAGACGCTCCAGCGCCGCGCCCGACTTGACCAGCACGCCCTTGCGAAACAGCCGGCTGCTGGCCGCGATCTGGACGGCCGGAACCGCCAGGCCCAGGGCGCAAGGACAGGTGACGATCAGCACCGCTGCGGCGCGAAGCAGCGCCTCGCGCGGCCCCAGGCCCAACGCCCAGCCGCCGACGAACGTTAGGGCCGCAGCGGTGTGGACCACCGGAACGTAGAGCGCCGCAGCCTTGTCCGCGAGCCGGACGTAGGTCGACCGCGCCTGGGCGCCGGCTTCCATCAGTCGGGCGATTGCGGCGAGCGTGGAATCTTCGCTGCGCGCGGTGGCCCTCATGACCAAGCGGCCTGACAGGTTCAGCGCGCCGGCGTGCAAACGGGCCCCGGCGGCGACGGGCGCGAGCGCCGTCTCGCCGGTGATCAGGGCGTTATCGAGTTCGGACGCGCCCTGCTCGACCAGACCGTCGACCGGGATGCGCTCCCCCGGCGCGACCGCCAGCAGATCGCCCACGCGGATGTCTGCAACTGGAACGCCTTGTTCGACGCCGTCGGTAACACGCATGGCGATCGGCGCCTGAAGCGCCAGGAGATCCCGGGCCGCAGAGCGCGCGCCCGCCCGCAGGCGGTGATCCAGGTAGCGACCGATCAGCAGCAGGAATAGCAGCGTGACCGCCGCGTCGAAATAGGCGTGCTTGCCGCCCAGTAGGGTCTCGGAGAAGCTGACGATCAGGGTGAGGATCACCCCGATCGAGATCGGCACGTCCATGTTGGCCTTGCCGCGCCGCAGCGAGGCCCAGGCTGAGCGGAAGAATGGGCGGCCGGCAAACAGCGCGCAAGGCGTGGCGACGATGGCCGCCATCCAGTACATCATGGTCAAGGTGGCCGGGGTCAGTTCTTGTCCGAACAAGCCCGCCCAGGCCGGCACGGTGAACATCATGACGTTGCCGGCGCCAAAGCCGGCGACGCCGAGGGCCAGAGCGAGCTCCTTGCCTTCCTTGTCCTGCGCCGCCTCGGCCTCGGCCGGGTCGAACAGGCAGGCGCGATAGCCGAGGTCCTCGACGGCCGCGAGCACCCGCGCGGGATCAGAGACCTTGCCGGCCAGTTCGACCGACAGCTTGCCTGTCGTCAGGTTCAGCCTCGCCGCGTCCACGCCCGGCAGAGCGCGGACCGCTTTCTCGATCTTGCTGATGCAGCCGGCGCAGCGGGCTCCGCGCACGAGCAGCTCAAAGCGCCCTCGCCCAGCGTCGTCGCGCCGAACAAAGGCTTCCAGGTCGCGATGCAGGGCGAGGCTGTGGCTCATTGCGACACCAGACGCGCTTCCAATTCGAACGCGTTCTGCGCGTCGCGCGCCGTCGCGCGCAGATCCCAGGCGCCGTCCAGCTTGGCTGAGGCCCGATAGCGGCCGTCGCCCAGCGGCTTGAAGTCGAGCACCTGCTTGCCGACCTCGGTCGCCGGGCGCTCGAGCGATCCCGTCACCGAAAGCCGATCAAGCGGCTGTCCCGCACGATCGCGCACCCGCACGACCACCGCGCCACCGCCCTGCGCCTCCACCGCCGCTGTCCAGCCCAGCGCGGCCTCACGTTCGCGTTGGGCCAGGGTCTTGTTGAAGGCCAGACCCGCTTCATAGGGGTTGGACGCGACCTGGCCCGAGAAGGTCCGGTAGGCCAGCACCATGAATTCATTGCGGGTTCGCAGCTCCAGAAAGGAAGACGGTCTTGGACTCGGTGACGATGTCGCCGGACTTGGCGATGAACCGGGCCGGCACGCTGGCGGCGAGGTTGGCGTCGGCGGGGGCCGTCACAAAGACGCGGGCCGAGACCACCTGGTCGGCGGGCACGATCAGGGTCACCCGCTGGGCGGTCTGGCCGGGCTGGCTGAGCCGCGCGCCGGAAACGCCTTCGAACGTGACGTCAAAGCGGCGCTCGGCGAAGGTCCGGTTGGTGATCTTCAGCGTGTAGCCGTCACGCACGGCGCCGTCGTGCATGCGCACGAAGGTCGGGTTGCGATCGCGGATGACGTGGAGGTCCGCCATAGGTCGCGTGACCAAGGACCAAAGGGTCAGACCGCCGACGAGGGCGAGGGCTACGGCGTAGTAGATGGTGCGCGAGCGGACGGGCTTGTAGACCGCCTTCTGGCCACAGGTGCGCGCGGCGACCGCCGCATCCGTGTCATAGGCGATCAGCCCCGTGGGCCGGCCCAGCTTGCCAAGAATGTCGTCGCAAGCGTCGACGCAAAGCCCGCAGTTGATGCACTCCAGTTGGGCGCCGTCGCGGATATCGATGCCCATCGGGCAGACCACGACGCACTGGCGGCAGTCGATGCAGTCGCCGCGCCCTTCCCAGCTCTGGCCCTTCTTGTGGGCGCCGCGCGGTTCGCCGCGTTCGCGCAGATAGGTCACCTGCAGCGAGTGCTGGTCCAGCATCGCGCCCTGGATCCGGGGCCAGGGACACATGTAGGTGCAGACCTGCTCGCAGGACACGTAGGCCGTCGCCGGCGCCTGGCCGATCCAGAAGGTTCGGATCAGGGTCGGCGCGTCATGGAAGTAGAAGATCCAGGCGCCCCCCGTGCCGAAGGCGATGCCCAGCCAGGTCAGGTGCTTGCCGGTCTTGCGCCAGATCTTGTCGAAGGACAGCGGCGCGGCGTCCAGGCGCATCCGAGCGTTCCGGTCGCCCTCGAAGAGCCGTTCAACGACGATGTAGAGATCCGTCCAGACGGTCTGCGGACAGGCGTAGCCGCACCACAGACGACCGAACAGCGCCGTCGTAAGAAACAGCGCCAGGGCCGCGGCGATCAGCACGCCCGTGAAGACATAGACTTCCTGGGGCCACAGCTGGATGTCGAAGAAGTAGAAGCGCCGGCCGGTGAAATCGACCAGCGCCGCCTGCTGCGGAAAACCTTCCGGCCGCCCCCAGCGGATCCAGGGCGTGATGTAATAGACGCCGAGGGTGGCGATCAGCAGCGCCCACTTCACCATCCGCCACTTGCCATGGACAAGCTTGGGATAGATCGGCTGGCGCGGCTTGTAGAGGCCGCCCTTGGCGTCGCCCTTGCCCTTGGCCCGTTCGGCGGCGGAGACCGCCGAACGGGCGTCAGGCTTACGTGTATTGTCGATGAGCGTGGGCATGGGCCCTACTGACCGCCTGCGTTGCTGTGGACGTAAACGGTCAGCGCCTTGATGGTTTCGGGGCTCAGACGACCGCCCCAGGCGGGCATGACCCCGCCGTTGCCGGCATAGATCTGGCCGCGAATGGACGCCCTATCGGAACCAAACAGCCAGTCGGCGTCCGTCAGGTTCGGCGCGCCCAGTTGCTGATTGCCTTGGCCTTGCGGCCCATGGCAGGCCGAGCATTGCGCTTCGAACAGGGGCGCGGCGCGAGCCACCGCTCCAGCGTCAGCGGGGCGACGCGACAAGTTGACCACATATTCGGTCAGATCGTCGATCTGCGCCGGCTGGAGCATCTCGTCGCGACCGTAAGCCGGCATCTGTGACATGCGGGCGGTCTCCCCGCCGGAACGGATCCCATGGGTGATGGTGTACTGGATGTCCTCCAGCTTTCCGCCCCACAGCCACACGTCGTCGCGCAGGTTCGCATAGCCCTTGGAGCCCGTGCCGCCGATGCCATGGCAGGTGGCGCAGTTGTCGCCGAACACCGACTGGCCGACCTGCTGGGCGTAGGCTTGGAGCTTGGGATCCTTCTCGATCTGCTCAAGGCTGGCGGTGCGCAGCATGGCCGCGCCCTCGCCCCGATGCGTTTCGAGCGCCTTCAGCTCCTGGCCCACCTCGGCCCGGTCAGACTTGTTCAGCAAGCCCTTGGTGTAGCCGTTCAGCCCCGGCCAGGCGGGCATCAGCACCCAGTAGCCGATCGAGAAGGCGATGCTCGCGTACCAGATCCATAGCCACCAGCGGGGTAGCGGATTGTCCAGTTCGCGAATGCCGTCCCACTCGTGGCCGGTGGTTTCAACGCCTGTGGCGTCATCGATCTTACGGTCGGCCATCAGGGTTGCTCCCCGTCGTCCAGCGGCATGCGCGCGGCGTGTTGGAATTCGGCCTTCTTGGAGGGCCGGAGGGCGTAGGCGACGCCCGCGAGGAAGATCAGGCCGAAATAGATCAGCCCGAACTGCTGCGCGAAGCGCGCCACGGTTTCGTAGGAGAGACCGCTCATCGTTGGTTCTCCGGCGCGTGGGCCTTGTACGTCTTGAAGTCGACGGTCGTGCCCAGCATCTGGAGATAGGCCACCAGGGCGTCCATCTCGGTGACCTTGTTCGGGTCACCGTCGAAGTCGCGGTTGACGACCTTGGCGTCGTACCGGCCGCGCAGCGCCACGGCGTCGGTCGAGAACGGATCGGCCTGCGCCTCGAGATCCTTCTTGGCGTTGGCGATCTGATCGGCCGTGTAGGGGTCAGAGTACTTGCCGCCGACGCGGGCCAGGTCGGGACCGGTGCGCTTGGACCCCCATTGGAACGGGTGGTCGTACATGCTCTCGGCCGCCAGGCTGTAGTGGCCGTAGCGCTCGACCTCGTCACGCAGCGGGCGGACCATCTGCGAGTGGCAGAGGTAGCAGCCCTCGCGGACATAGATGTCGCGGCCGGCCAGCTCCAGGGGCGTATAGGTTCGCACGCCCTGGACCTTTTCGATGGTGCCCTGCAGCCAGAACAGCGGGGCGATTTCGACCAGGCCGCCAATCGAGACGACCAGGAGGATGCCGACGACGAGCAGCAGCGAATGCCGCTCGAACTTGGCGTGGTGCTTCCAGATGGACATCAGGGACCTCAGGCGATCGCGTTGGCGGGAGCAGCCGAAGCGTCGGCCGGCGCGGCGGAGGGCGAAGCGATCGTCTTCCACATGTTGACGATCATGATCAGGGCGCCGCTCAGGTACATGAGACCGCCGATCGTCCGGATGACGTTCTCGATGTGCTTGGCCGAGACCGTCTCAATGAAGCTGTAGGCCAGGAAGCCTTGCGGGGTGTATTCCCGCCACATCAGGCCTTCCATGATGCCCGACACCCACATCGCGGCGATGTAGAGCAGGATCCCGGTGGTCGCGATCCAGAAGTGCCACTCGATCAGCTTGCAGGCAGTAGATCGCGCCGAAGCTGATGAAGCCGACCCAGCCCAGAGCGCCGGAGTGCACGTGGCCGATGGTCCAGTCGGTGTAGTGCGAGAGCGCGTTGACCGCGCGGATCGACATCACCGGGCCTTCGAAGGTCGACATGCCGTAGAAGGCGATCGAGACGACCATCATGCGGACCACCGGATCGGTGCGCAGCTTGTCCCACGCGCCCGACAGCGTCATCAGGCCGTTGATCATGCCGCCCCAGCTGGGCATCCACAGCATGATCGAGAAGGTCATGCCCAGGGTCTGCGCCCACTGCGGCAGGGCCGTGTAGTGCAGGTGGTGCGGGCCGGCCCAGATGTAGATGAAGATCAGGGCCCAGAAGTGCACGATCGACAGACGGTAGCTGTAGACCGGACGCTCAACGCGCTTGGGCACGAAGTAGTACATCATGGCCAGGAAGCCGGCGGTCAGGAAGAAGCCGACGGCGTTGTGGCCGTACCACCACTGGACCAGAGCGTCCTGAACGCCGGCGAAGACGCCATAGGACTTGTGGTTCAGCAGGCCGACCGGAACGGCGGCGTTGTTGACGAGGTGCAGCAGCGCGACCGTG
Source organism: Caulobacter vibrioides (assembly GCA_002280275.1). GTDB lineage: Bacteria > Pseudomonadota > Alphaproteobacteria > Caulobacterales > Caulobacteraceae > Caulobacter > Caulobacter vibrioides_A. The sequence goes on from NCDQ01000097.1 coordinate 10,871, forward strand.
ACGATGAACGCCAGGTAGAACCAGTTGGCCACATAGATGTGGGGTTCCTTGCGCTTCCAGATCGTACCGAGGAACACCAGCAGATAGGCGACCCAGACGATCGTCAGCCACAGGTCGTTCGGGTTCGGCGTATTCCTTGCCCGAGGTCGCGCCCATCAGATAGCCGGTCGCGGCCAGCACGATGAACAGCTGGTAGCCCCAGAACACGAACCAGGGCGTGATCCCGCCGGCCAGTCGCGCCTTGCAGGTGCGCTGCACGACATAGAAGGACGTCGCGATCAGGGCGTTGCCGCCAAACGCGAAGATCACCGCCGAGGTGTGCAGCGGCCGCAGGCGGCCAAAGTTTAGGAAGCCCAGATCCGGGAAATAGAAGACTGTCGGCCAGGACAGCTGGGCGGCGATGATGACGCCCACCAGAAAACCGGCCGCGCCCCAGAACATGGTGGCGATCACGCCCGCCTTGACCACGTTGTCTGAATACTGATCGGGATGATCCTGCAGCGTCCCGCCCGCCAAGCCGGCGTTAAGGGCGAAGGCGGCGAGGACGCCGGCTAGCGCGAAGGTTCCGATCTGAAGACGGAACATCGGATCATGGGTGAGGCCAGCCCCGAGGATCGCCAGAAAGGCGCCGACGACGGAGATGGCGAGAAGCGCTGCCGAGCCGGCTGGTGGGCCTGCGCTTCTTAGTGTGGTTGCGGACATACGGACTCCCTGGGGCGAACCTCGCCCCTGGATGTCACGCTCCGACTCCGCCGGCTTTGACACGCATCAAAGCCCCCTCCCCAATCACGGGCCATGGTGCGCCCACGTCATGGGAGATTGATCACGTGCCCCATCTTGAGGTCCTGGCCCGCAACAGCGTTCCGCTCGCCGGCGCTTTGGCTTTGGTTAGCTGGGCGGTGGCCTTGGGTGAAGCCGCGCCGCGCCTCCTGACAGGCCCCCTCTGCGCGTCCAGCCAAGACGCTTGGGCGTTCGCTGGACACTGCCCCGCGTGCTACGTCGCCGTCGGTTTCACCCTGGTGGCCGTCGGTGTTGCTATGGCGCGCCACCGCAGCCCTGCGCGCGCTGTGGCGCGCGTCAACGCGATCTAGAAGACGCCGGGCTCCATACCCCGTGGCGACGGGCGTGTCCGGCGTTGAGGCGGAGCAACGCACGAGGCGTTGCATCGCCCTACAACTCGGTCAGGCGACCCGTCGGACGCCGCTGCTTACGCTTTTCGCGATCTTGAAAAGACCCATGCGGTCGCTGAGATCCTGCGCTTCCGATCGAAGCGCATGCGCCGCGGCCGTTGTCTCCTCCACCATGGCCGCGTTCTGCTGCACCACGCGGTCCATCTCGCCCACGGTGGTGTTGACCTCGCGTAGGCTTTGGGCCTGGTCGTGGGCCGAACGGGCGATCGCATTGACCTGACTGTCGATCTCGGCGACTCGCGCGACGATCCTCTGCAGCGCCTCCCGCGTCCGCGCCACGCGTTCCACGCCCGCCGAGACCTGCGCCGTCGAAGCACTGATCAGGGACTTGATCTCACTGGCTGCGCCCGCTGAACGCTGCGCAAGCGCCCGGACTTCCTGGGCGACGACGGCGAAGCCCCTACCCGACTCGCCCGCACGCGCCGCTTCCACGCCGGCGTTCAAAGCCAGGAGATTGGTCTGGAAGGCGATCTCGTCGATCACGCCGATGATCCGCCCGATCTGGCCGGACGAGGTCTCGATCTGGGTCATGGCGTCGACCGCTTCGGTTACGACCGGGTCGGAACGTTCAGCCTCCTGGCGCGCGCCTTCGGCGGCGGCGTTGGCCTGGCGCGCATTCTCGGCGGTCTCATTGACCGCGACGGTCACCTGGCCCAGCGCCGTGGCGGTCTGGACCAGGCTGGCGGCCTGCTGTTCGGTGCGACGCGCCAGTTCATCCGAGGCGCGGCTCATGTCGTTAACCCCCGCGCTCATGGTCGAAGCGCGCGTGGTCACATCGCCCATCGCCGCCTCCAGGCGTTCGAGGGCCTGGTTGAAGTTGGCGCGAAGCCCCTCGTAGCGTTCGGCGAAGCTCTGGTTCAGACGCCAGGTCAGGTCACCATCGGCCAGTTTGGTGATCGCAGCGTCCAACTCTGCGACGACCAAGTTCTGCTCGGCTTCCATCGCGGCCTTGAGGGCGGCGCGTTCGGCGACGGACTGCTCACGCGCATTGCGCTCGGCCACCACCGCTTCACGGGCCTCCTCAGCCTGCTCGGCCGCTCTCTCGGCGTTGTGCGTGCGCGCCGAAACCGTCGAGAACAGGCGCGAGACCCCTGCGGTCATCCAGATCAACGACCAAGCCGTGGCGGCCGTTACGCCGATGGCGAACGCCGTGGCCATCAGACCGCCGCCACCGCCTAGCGCATGGGGTGCGACAAGTTCCGCAGCGCCATGGCATCCCGCGACCCCCAGCGCTCCTGCGGCGATGATCCGCCACTCGCCATAAGCCACGAGCAAGGCCAGCGCGGCCAGGAACGCCATTCGCGCCTCGTCCTGCAAGGGACTGCCGCTGAACGCGAGCACGAAGAGTCCGACCTGGGCGACAAGAACAAGCGCCGAGACAAGCCGCTGACCAAAGTGATCCGCTGCGAGCCGGTAGGCGACGAACGCCACCAGCGCCAGAGCGGTCGCAACGCCCGCCAACGAGGTGATCGGATTACCCGCAACCATGCTCGCGATCGGCGTCAACACCACCATCGCCGCATTGCAAGCCAGGACCAGCTTTCCACCCGTGCGCCGCTGCGCTTCAATGCTATCGAACTCGATCATGGCCGCCCCTACAAAACTCGGACAAGCATTCAATCTAGGGATTAACCGTCGGTGACTTCCGTGCGATCGCGCGCAGTTTGTCACATACGCACGACTACCTAGTTTGATCTCGATTCCAGTGACGATCGCTTGGAGCCGCGTGGCCTCGAAACGCAACGACTGGCCTTGACCGCAGGCGTCAGACTGCTGTCCTCTGTGAGTCCTCTTTCAAAATGGAGCATCCTAGATGCGTATCGCGACCGGCCTCGTCCTCGCCGCTCTCCTGGCCACGCCGGCCCTGGCCCAAAACACCTCTCCGCCGCCGCCGGCCGCTGCGGCGAGCGCCTTTTCCGCCGACACCCCGCTGCAGACGGTGGTCGCCGACCCCGCGGCCAAGGCGGCCCTCGAAAAGACCCTGCCCACGCTCGCCAAGCATCCGGCTTTTGAGCAGTTCAAGTCGATGAGCCTGCGGGAGCTGCAAGCCTACGCCGAAGGTCAGATCACCAACGAGATGGTCGCCAAGGTCGACGCGGATCTCAAAGCGCTGTCGGCCAAGCCCTAGGCTCGACCAGAGCCCGTCCTCGGACGGGCTCACCAGCGCTCTCAAGCCGCAAGCGTCGCAAAGCGAACTTGGGGGCGTGACATCCGTCAATCTTGTGTCTAGGCTTCGACCTGATGACCCTCGCCGCCTGCCAACAGCAGTTTTGGTATTTTAGCTATCCGACGCCTCTGGCGCCGGGAGGGGATCGTTTGGCCTGACATCAGCGCCATCGAATGTCTTCACCAGCCGCCAGGGGTCCCCCGGGCGGCTTTTTTGATGGCCGCCGGACCTCCCAGTTTCCGGAGTCGCGCCAATGCCTTCCACCGCCCACCTCGTCACCCTCCCCGTTCCCACCGATGACCTGCGGATCGAAAAGCTCCAGACCCTGAGCCCGCCGGCCCAGGTCATTGGAGAAGCCCCCGCCACCTCGTCGGTGGCCGAGATCGTCGGCGGGGCCCGACAGGCGGTTCACCAGATCCTGCACGGCGAAGACGACCGGCTCGTCGTGGTGATCGGCCCCTGCTCCATTCACGATCCTAAGGCGGCGATCGACTACGCCCGCCGCCTGGCGGCCGAGCGCGAGCGCCACGCGGGCGAGCTCGAAGTGATCATGCGGGTCTATTTCGAAAAGCCGCGCACGACGGTGGGCTGGAAGGGCCTGATCAACGACCCGGGTCTTGATGGCGGCTTCCGCATCAATGACGGTCTGCGCCTGGCGCGACGCGTTCTTCTGGACGTCAGCGCGCAAGGTCTGCCCGCCGCCTGCGAGTTCCTGGACGTCACCACGCCACAGTACATCGCCGACCTCGTCGCCTGGGGGGCGATCGGCGCCCGTACCACCGAGAGCCAGATCCACCGCGAGCTGGCGTCCGGCCTTTCGTGTCCGGTCGGCTTCAAGAACGGCACCAATGGCGATGTGAAGATCGCGGTCGACGCCGTCATGGCCGCGTCCCAACCGCACCACTTCCTGGCGGTCACCAAGGAAGGCCGCGCGGCGATCGCCACCACGACCGGAAATGGCGACTGCCACCTGGTGCTGCGTGGCGGCAAGACCCCGAACTACGACGCCGCCAGCGTCGCCGCCGCCGCCGAAGTGCTGGCCAAGGCCGGGCTGCCACAGCGCATCATGGTCGACGTCAGCCACGCCAACAGCGGCAAGAACCATGAGAACCAACCTGCCGTGATCGCCGATGTCTGCGACCAGATCGCGACCGGCGCATCACCGATCATGGGCGTGATGATCGAGAGCAATCTGGTCGCGGGTCGTCAGGACATCGTTGCCGGACAGGCCCTCACCTATGGCCAGTCTGTGACTGACGCCTGCGTCGACTGGGACACCTCAGTGCGGCTTCTGGACGACCTGGCGCACGCGGTTCGGGCTGGCCGGCTGGCGCGCGGCGCCTAGGGCTGATACGCCCCCGACCGAATGCGTCGGGGGCGTATCAGGACGCTGGACGAGCCCGCGCTGTCGCGCGCTGAACGCCCCTTCAAACATGCGTTTGGCGCGCTACAGTGGGTCAAATCAAAGACATGCGGGAGGCTGGTTCCATGGCTCACTACGGCGACTACCAGAATGAGATCTATGGGGCCGGCCTGCAGGGGGTGCGCCCCAAGTGGCCGGTCGACTTCAAGACCCTGGAGGCGCGCGCTACCGCCGCCATGTCGCCCGATCTGCTGAGCTATGTCCAAGGTGGCTGTGGCGACGAGTTCACCCAGCGCCGCAACGCCGAGGCGTTCCACGACTGGGGTGTCGTGCCGCGGATGATGGTGGACGCGTCAAAACGCGACCTGTCGATCGAGCTCTTTGGCCTCAAGCTGCCGACCCCGCTGTTCATGAGCCCCATCGGGGTGATCGGCATGTGCGCCCAGGACGGGCACGGCGACATCGCCACCGCTGTGGCCGCCCAGAGCACGGGGGTTCCCGTCATGGCCTCGACCCTGGCCAATGATCCGATCGAAGCGGTCGGCGCGGCGCTTGGCGACGGGGTCGGCTTCTTCCAGCTCTACACGCCCAAGGACCGGGAATTGGCCGAAAGCCTGATCCGGCGTGCGGAAACATCGGGATTCAAAGCGCTCGTAGTGACGTTGGACACCTGGGTGACCGGCTGGCGGCCGCGCGATCTCAATGACGCGAACTTCCCCCAATTGCGCGGCCATGTTCTGCAGAACTACTTCACTGATCCGCGTTTCCTGCAGCTCTTGGGCAAGCCGGTCGCCGAGGACCCGGCCACGGCGATCCGTACCTGGGGCGGCCTCTTCGGCAAGACCCTGACCTGGGAGGATCTGCCTTGGCTAAGATCGGTGACCAAACTGCCGATCGTCCTGAAGGGCATCTGCCACCCCGATGATGCGCGCCGCGCGGTGGATTTGGGGATGGACGGCGTCTTCTGCTCCAACCATGGCGGTCGCCAAGCCAATGGGGGGATCGCCGCGATCGATCTGCTGGAAGACGTGGTCGCCGCCAGCGGCGACACGCCTGTACTTTTTGACTCTGGCGTCCGATCCGGCTCGGACGCCGCCAAGGCGCTGGCGATGGGCGCGCGCGCGGTCGGAATCGGGCGCCCTTACGCCTATGGCCTCGCCGCAGGCGGCGTGGACGGCGTTGTCCACGTCCTGAAATGCATCCTCGCCGAACTTGACCTGCTGATGGCCGTGGATGGCTTCCCGACGATCAACGCGCTTCGCGAGGCCGGTGTCAGGCCGGTTCGTAAAGCGGGCGTCTCATAGCCCGCAGCTGACCCCAGACCTTGGCAGGGCATCGCCGCCTGCGCTGCCCCGCCCTACTTGGTGACGATGAAGACCGGATTGGCGTAGAACCACAGATCAGACCAGGGGTCCTCGCCCAGCGGATCTGGCTGCGGTTCGCCTTCTGCGCCGTTCGTCCCACGGACGCGGATGTAGGTCGGGCCGCGAACGTTCTTCAGCACGTGGACCATCGACAGCGTCTCGCCTTCGCGCGCCCAAGACGACGGCGTAAACGCGCGCACGACGCGCGTGGTCGGGTTGGCGTCCAGCGCGCGGTCGCTCGCGGGGCCCACGATATCGCCCTGGATCAGGTCGATGCGGGCGACACTGGGCGAAAAGCCGCCAAAGTTCTTGCCGGCAGGATCGCGCACGCGGATCACGACCGTCACATCCGAGCCGGCCGGAACCTCCAGACGACCGCCGATATCGGCCTTGGCGCCAGCGACGCTTGCGGTGACCTCGACCTCCGAGACCAGATCGCCCAGCGTCACGAAGATGCGACCGTTCCGAAGACCATCCAACACGTCGTCATAGGTGTGGGCGGCTTTCACATAGGTCTTGGAATACTCGCCGGGCCAGAAGTCATCGCCGCCGTCTGTGTAGTGGCGGTGGGAGTCCGAGGTCGAGGTGACCCACCAGCGACGCCCCTCGCCCAGCATGGCGTCCCAGAAGCCGCCCAGCTTGGCGGTCATCTGGTCGAAGCCCCCCATGGTCGGAGCGCGCGAATAGCCGCCCCGGTCGCCCTGCGGTTTCAGGGAGCCGTCGGGCTTCAGGCTCGAGGCTTGGTGACCCGGAGCGCCCTCCATGCCGACGGCGACATCTGGCGCCGTGTCGTTCCAGTTCCGAAGTTCAGATGGTGAGACCAATCCGTAGCGGCCCACGGCCGTGGCCGACCGGGACGGATGATTGGCGATCACCACGGGCGGCTTTTCCAAAGCCTTCATGTGACGCAGGGCGTCCAGCATGAAGGACTCCTGGTCACGCGACGGATCGGCGGGCCAAGGCTCGCGCCGATTGTAGCGGCTTTCGATCCCGAACAACGCATCACGCTCAGCGGCCGAGCGCGGCAGGATCAAGCTGGAATGCTCCGCCCCGGGCGTGTCCAGTTCCATGCCCCAAAACTGCAAAACGCTCGGCGTCTCGACGCGCGCACGCAGCAGTTCGGGATAGGCCTCATCGCGATTCAATTTCGAGTGGTTCGGGCCGCCGTGATCGGTGGCGACCATCCACGAGAGGCCATGCTTGGCGGCCATGCGAGCGTTGACGGTGATTGGATTCACCGCATCGCCCGCCTTGATCAGTGGTGGTCGCCCGCCAGCCAGCGGCGCTCAGACGCCTTGACCTGCCGCGACGCGCGGTGGCCTGGGGCCACCGGCTGCACGGCGTGCCCGGGATGGGCGAAGGCCGTGGTCCCCACGGCGTCGGTCAAAAGGGTCATCACGACCGCAGCGCATAGGAGGCCTTGGCGCGTCTTCGAGGAGATCATGGACATGATGACGTCCTAGCCTGCGGTTGTGACAGTTTCACCGCGTTTGACGACGCTGGCCCGTGCGGTGAGGCACGGGCCAGTCTGAACCGACAAGGGCTCGGAAGCAGGTTAGAACTTGGCCCGCAGACCAAAGCTCAGCGTGCGGCCATAGTTGGTGTATCCGCCGAACCAGCCGCCCTTGATGAACTGCCACTGCGCGGCGCTCGTCAGGTTCTGCCCCTCGATCGCCGCCGTGATCTGCGGCGTGATCTTGTAGCTGACGCTGGCGTCCAGCGAGCCGAACGCCTTGTCGTTCAGCGCCGACAGACCCGCTCCGCCGACGTCCTGCAGGACATCGTCAACCCAACTGTAGCTGGCGCGCGCGGCGAAGCGCTCCTTCTCGTAGAAGGCCGTCACGTTGAAGCTGTTCTTGGCGACATTGACCATCTCGTCCTTCAAGGTCGGCGAGTAGGTCGCTTCGGTGTCGGTGTAGGTATAGTTGGCCAGGAAGCCCAGACCGTCGAACGGGGCCGGCAGCTGCTTGAACAGATGCTGATAGGCCAACTCAAGCCCCTTGATCTTCGCATTGCCGCCATTGGTCGGCGACGTCAGCACATAGGTCTGGCCATCGACGACGATGTTGGTCTTCTGGCTGTAAACGAAGGTGGTGATGTCCTTGTAGAAGACACCGCCGATCAGCGCGCTGCCGGGGGCGAAGTACCATTCCAAGGTCGCGTCGTACTGCCAGGCGTAGAACGGCTTAAGCAGCGGGTTGCCGCCAACGGCCGTCAACTGGGTCCCCGAATTCAGGGTCAGGCGCGGCGCCAGATCCGCCAGGGACGGCCGGGTGATCACCTTGGCCGCAGCCACGCGCGCCTGCAGATTGTCAGTCAACTCCAGAGCGAAATTGGCCGTCGGCAGCACGTCGGTATAGGTCTTCTCGAAACGGACGGGCAGCGCGGCCTTACCGTTGTCGGCGTGGCCGGACGAGATCTGCTTGGTTTGCGCCACCCGCACGCCGACCTGCCCGCGCAGCGCCGCGCCGAACAGGCTGGTGTCGAGATCGCCAAGCGCGTAGCCCGCTGCGATCTTCTCGGACACGCTGTATGAGTTACGCTGGTCCGCCCGAGCCGTCCCCTTCTGGTTCGGGTCGCGGAGAGGCCAGAAGGCGGCCGGATCCGGCATCGCCCAGGTTGACGGCACGCCGCCGTCGACGCCACCCAGGAAGTCGCTCACGGGGAACGGGTCGACGTAGTCCGCGCCAAACACCTTACCGGTCAGGTTGGTCGTATAGTTGATGTCGGCGCGATCATAGGACCGCGATCGCTCGCGGAACTTGACGCCAAACTGAAGACGGCTGACCGCCCCCAAGCTGACCGGCCGCTCAGCATCGAATTGCAGCGCGGTCTCGTCGTCCGTGGCGTCATTGACCCGCCATTCGATGCGGCGAAACGGCAGCAGGGACGGATTGTTCAGGTCGGCGGTCACCAGCTTGACGTCGGGCAGAGAGTCGCCGGCCTTGGGCAGATTGAACCTCGTCTGACCGAGGGCCCCTTGCAGGCGGGTGCGGGTGATCGGCTTGGACGTCTCCGAATAGGCCCGGGCGTAGGCCAGGTCGGCGGTGATCGTCCAGTCTTCCAGCCTTTGACGGATCTTGCCGGCGATCATCATGTTGTCGTGCGCCAGGTCGCTGACTTCACGCCCGATCTGGCTGTTGGTGTTCGCCACGCCCCCGGTCATGACCCCGTCCTTGACCACAGCCGAGCCCGCCACCAGGGTCGAGAGGTCCGGATCGACCGAATAGGTCAGCTCGTCATAGTGGTCGTCCAGCTTGGTGTAGCTGGCGTCCAGCGTGATCTCGGTCGCTTCGCTCGGACGGTATTGCGCTGACAGGACCAGGCCGTGGCGCTCGCGGTCCTCACGCTCCAAGGTGGGGCGGATGTTGGTCGCATAGAGGTTCACCCCTTGAGCGATCAGCGTCTTCCCCAAGGTCGTGGTGGCGTTCGGATAACTCCAACCCACGCCGGTGATCCGGTCCTGTCGCAAGGTGCGCTGATCGTAGACGGCGGCCGCCAGGACGCCGAAGGTGCCCGCCGCGTTGGTCCAGCTGGCGAGGGCGGAGAGGCGCGGATCGGTCGTGTCAGCCAGCTCGGGCCGGCTGGCGGTGGCCGACAGAGCCAGGGTGGTGCGCCCCAGGTCCAGCGGCCGCGAGGTCTTGATATCCACGACGCCGCCGATCGCGCCCTCGTCCAGTGAGGCCAGCGGTGTCTTGCCCACCTCGACGCCGGCCACGAGTTCCGACGGCAAGGTGTCGAAACGGAACTGGCGCCCGCTCTGACCGCTGTCGCGCATGTTCTCGTTCACTGCGGCGCTGCGGCCGTTCAGTGTGACGATCTGGAAGTTGGGCCCAAGGCCCCGGACCCGGACGAACAGGCCCTCGCCCCGATCGCGGGTGATCGCCACGCCCGGCACGCGCTGCAAGGCCTCGGCGATATTGTTGGACGGGAACTTGCCGATGTCCTCGGCCGAGATGGCGTCCACCACATTGGCGGCTTTGCGCTTGTCGTTCAGCGCGCGAGCAAGGGAGTTGGCGAAGCCGCCGGTGACGACCAGCTCCTCAATCGTGGTCGGTTCTTCAGTTTGCGCCGGGACGGCCTCGGCGCGAGCGACCGGCGTCGCAACCGATGTCGGCGCCTTGGAGACCTTCTGGGCGACCGGGCGCAGGATGGCGGCGCCACCGTTACGGACGAAGGTCAGCCCGGTGCCCCGCAGCAGTTGGGTCAGGCCGCGCTCGGCGTCGAACTGCCCGCGCACGCCCTCGGTTTGCTTGCCGTTCAGCAAGGCCGGATCGGCCAGGACCTGCAGGCCTGTGGCCCGCGAGAAGGTCGGCAAGGCCGAAGCCAGGTCACCGGCTGGAATAGCCAGGGTGGGCTGCTCGGCCGGCGCCGCCAGGACGGCGCTCGCCGTCAAGAGGGCGGCAGCGGAGGCTGAGCCAAACCAGGTCCAAGTCTTCGTAATCATGTCGTCATCCCCGACTTTGCGCGGCGCTCAACGCCGGCTTCGGCGGTGGAGACGCTGGAAGGCCGCGATCCCGGACAGAGATTTTTGTGAAGTTTCGACGACGTCCTAGCGGGAGAGCACCAGACCCGAGGGCGTCTCCCGCACCGCGAAGCCGTGCACCAAGGCTAGATTGCGAACCAACGCCTGCGGCTCGTCGAGACGGAAGCGGCCCGCCACGCGTTGGCGGCCCAAAGCTGGATCAGCGATCGTGATCGGCGTCGGCGAGGCGCGGTTCAGGCGCTCGACGAGGCGAGCCATCGTCACCCCGTCCGTTTCCAGCCAGCCTGAACGCCAATCGTCGGCATCGAGGTCGAACGCCCGCACCGCCGACAGCCGGCCTTCCTTGGCGAAAGCGCGCTGGCCCATCGTCAGATCAGCGGTGGGATGGATCAGGCCCGAGGGCGCCAGACGGACGCGTCCGCGCCGCACCGAAAGCTCCAGGCGGCCATCCGCCCGCTCCAGGTCGAAGGCGGTGCCCAGAACCCGCGCCGACCCTTCCGGCGCCTTGACGGTGAAGGGCCGCGCGGTGTCGTGGGCGACATCGAAGAAGGCTTCGCCCCGCACCAGTTCGACCTGTCGCCGTTGCGTTCCTAGCCGCACCTCCAGGCGGGTGGCGCCGTCCAGCGTCACCGAGGTGCCGTCAGACAGGGTTGCGACGCGCTGTTGGCCCGGCGCGGTCTGCAGCACGAGCGGCTTGACGGTCATCAACTGGGCCTGCGGCCAGATCGCAAACACCGCACTGCCAGGGGGGTTGTCGCTCCGCCGATCAATGGGGTCGGCGCCCTGTCGCGCGAGGCGGCCGACAACTACCGGGTCTATGCCTCAGATGCGTATCGGCCGGTCGAGATCGGCCCCGCCCAAAAGGCCGAACTGGTGCGTTGGGTCTCCGATCGCGTCAGCAGCTCGGTCGAGGTGCCCGACCTCCAGGCGGCCGGTTACCGTTTCCTCGGCGGGCGCCTTGTCTCTACGCCGCACGGCCCGGCCGCCCTGTTTATCTATGACGACGCCGAAGGCGTCAGGCTGGCGGTCATGGTTCGCCCGATGCGGGTGGAGAAAAACACCGCCATGTCCGAACACGCCGAAGACGGGCTGAGCGGCGTCTCCTGGGCGACAGACGGGATTGGCTACAGCTTGGTGGGCCCAACGCCCTCGGCCATGCTCCACCCTCTGGCCAAGGCGGTCCGACGCCAAGTCGAGCGCCATCTGTGACGCAGCCAGCTTGGACGCGCATCCACAACAATCCGGTCACGATCGGCAAACCGACAGCCGACCGCAAAGGGGATTTCTCAATGAACAACAACGCGTTCGACAGCGCCCACACCTCGCGTCGCGGCGTGCTCGCCACGGGTCTGAGCCTAGCGGCGATCAGCGCCGCGCCGGCGCTGATCGCCGCCCCTCCCGCCTCGGCCCAGACCGCCCCCTCCCAAGCCTCCGAAGGATCTTCCAAAATGAGCAGCGGTTTCATCACCACCAAGGACGGCGTCCAGATCTTCTACAAGGACTGGGGCCCCAAGACCGCCCAGCCGATCGTCTTCCACCACGGCTGGCCGCTGTCGTCGGACGACTGGGACGCCCAGATGATGGAAGGGCTATCGCGTCATCGCCCATGACCGCCGGGGCCACGGTCGCTCGACCCAGACCGACACCGGCAACGAGATGGACACCTACGCCGCCGACGTCATCGCCCTGACCGACCATCTGGACCTGAAGAACGCCTTCCACGTCGGCCACTCGACCGGCGGCGGCGAGGCCATCCACTACGCCGCCCGCGCCAAGCCGGGCCGCGTCGCCAAGGTCGTTCTGGTGGGCGCTGTGCCGCCGATCATGCTGAAGACGCCCGCCAATCCCGGCGGTCTGCCGATGGAGGTCTTCGACGGCTTCCGCGCGGCCCTGCTGGCCAACCGCGCCCAGTTCTTCCGCGACATCCCCGAAGGCCCGTTCTTCGGCTTCAACCGTCCGGGCGCCAAGGTCAGCCAGGGCCAGATCGACAACTGGTGGCGCCAGGGCATGATGGGCGGCGCCAAGGCCCACTACGATTGCATCAAGGCCTTCTCGGAAACCGACTTCACCGACGATCTCAAGGCGGTCGATATCCCGGTGCTGATCATGCACGGCGAAGACGACCAGATCGTCCCGATCGCCGACAGCGCTCACCTGGCCATCAAGCTGGTCAAGAAGGGAACGCTGAAGACCTATCCGGGCCTGCCCCACGGCATGGCCACCACCCACCCGGAAGTGATCAACAAGGACCTCCTGGCCTTCTTCAAGGC
>NCDQ01000554.1 GCA_002280275.1 Caulobacter vibrioides
ACATCAACGCCAGGCCTGATCGTATGCACAGCCCTATGGCGTTGGTTCCCGTCACGCCACAGGTCGCGGTCCTGTGGTTCAGCCCCATCTCCTACCCCTCCTTTCCTGAAGGGGTCAGTCTGCTGCTGACTGGGGAGGAAGTGTCGCGGTTCAATGAGATCGTCCAGATTTACGCCTGCGACTACCTATTTCACGTCGGCGAGCCGCCTGAACTCCACGAAGCCTTCAAAGAGCGCCAGCATTACATCGTCTGTACGAACGGTTCCAATCATCGAACGCCGGTAGTGGACGGCTGGATGAATGAGGTGCTGGAGGTGTGGGAATACGGGTGATCGAGCCGCTTGTTGGCGATAGAACAAAGCAAGAACTATTTGTTGCCTCGCCGCTCGATATCGCCGTAGATCGATCCGGATCGGAGTGGATGCAAATGCCTTATTCGATGCGCGGCGTGATGGCTGTTCGGCCTGCGCGGGCCAGGGCCACGACCCGGTCGCGCACCTGCCGGTAGAGGGCGGCGGGTAGCAGGCCGTAGCTATAGGTTTTTGCGCCCCGGCGGATGGGGCGGAGGTCAACGCCTGGCCAGACAAATCGGTTGAGGTCGGCGGCGATCACTCAGGAGCGCGCGCTATCGAGCCCGAGGCGCTGTTTGGTCGCCGCTGGAATCTCGATGGCGCTTTCCGGATGGGCTGGGGGCGCATGCGTGACCGGCGCGACGGTGACGACGGTTCGCCCATTGCCTTCCTCGACCGCCAGAATGATGACGCAGGGGCGATCCTTGCGGCCTTCTTCCTGACCCCGCAGGGCTTCGTCACGCCAGAGATAGGCATAGGAAATGACGAGGCCGGGAACTGGCTCGGGCAGTGACACCGGCGATCAGCGGTTTTCGTGATCGAAATCGGCGGCCTCGGCGGGCGGCTCGGCGGCGGCAAGGGCGTTCAGCGCCGTATTATCCAGTTCCCAAGGGTAGAGCGCCGTGCGGTCGTTCTGTTTGAGACGGCGGTATTCTTCGGCGGAAAGCAGCACCAGCCGTTCGCGGCCATGGCTGGTGATCGACACCGGCTCACGCAGCGCCACTTCGGCGATGCGGCCGTAGGATTTCAGGAAATCAGCCGACGAAACAGTATGGGTCATCAGTTGCCTCTCTTTTCCTCAGATTATCTGAATTACTTTAATAACCCAAGTTTTGCGTGGGCGTGTAGCCAATCCCTTGCAACGGACAGGCTCCCTCCTAGGGCGTAGCGACGGGGCGGCGTTCATGCCGCCAGCTGAGCTGGATGCATGCAGGATCGGACCGTTTTAGCCGGATGTCCCCAACTTGCCGCGCCCCACGCCGCCCCCTAGGCTCCACCCCTTCGCCGCAAGGCGGCGTCTTCGGAGCCTTTGCATGTCTGACGCCTCGCTGATCCTGTCCCGGCGCGATCTGGATTTCATTCTGTACGAATGGCTGGAGGTTGAGCGGCTGACGCAGCGGGCGCGGTTTGCGGATCATGATCGGGTGTCGTTCGACGGGGTGCTGGACACCTGCGCCCAGCTTGCGGCGGATATGTTCGCCCCGCACAATCGCAAGGCCGATCAGAACGAGCCGACGTTCGACGGCG
>NCDQ01000098.1 GCA_002280275.1 Caulobacter vibrioides
GCTGCGGGATCGATGCCGTTCGGCGGTCTAGGCGCATCCGGCAATCATCGGCCAAGCGCCTATTACGCCGCAGACTACTGCGCCTATCCGGTCGCGAGTTTTGAAGCGCAAGGAGTGGCTGACACCTTGAACGATATCAAGGGTTTGCGGGAATGACCTTCGCGGTGGAAGCCAATTGTGACGGCCTGGTCGGGCCGACCCATTCCTATGTCGTGCTCTCGCCTGGCAACTTGGCCAGCACGCGCAACGCCGGCGAGGTCTCCAATCCACGCGGCGCGGCCCTGGAGGGGCTGTCCAAGATGCGGCGTCTGGCCGATCTGGGCCTGCCCCAGTTCGTGCTGCCGCCGCATGAACGGCCAGCCATAGACCTATTGAAACAGCTAGGCTTTTCGGGGTCTGAGCAGCAGGTTCTCGCCTTGGCCTGGAAGGACGCGCCGGCCTTGGCGGCGGCGGCCTGTTCAGCCTCGCCGATGTGGGCCGCGAACGCCGCCACGGTCACCCCGAGCGCCGACGCCGCCGATGGCCGTGTCCATTTCACCCCCGCCAATCTGCTGACCAATCTGCATCGCAGTCTGGAAGGTCCGCAAACCGCACGTTCGTTGCGGCGGCTGTTTCCGGACGAAGCTCGGTTCGCCGTTCACGATCCGCTCCCAGCCCAGCCCCATTTCGCTGACGAGGGCGCGGCCAACCATGTCCGGCTCTGCGCCGAACACGGCGCGCCGGGCGTCAATCTCTTCGTCTGGGGGCGCGAGGCCTGGAGTCATTGGGATGGCCGCTTCCCCGCGCGTCAGACAAAGGAAGCGTTCGAGGCGGTTCAGCGTCGGCATGGCGCCGCCCGTGCGGTGTTCCCGCAGCAGGGCAAGGCGGCGATCGAAGGTGGCGCGTTCCACAATGACGTCGTCTGCGTCGGAACCCGGGAATGTCTGTTCTTCCATGAGCGCGCCTTCGAGGATCGCGCTGCGATGGAGCGCGAGGTGCGGGCGGCGGCGGAGGGCTCTTTCGAGCCGGTCTTTGTCGAGGTGCGTGAAGCCGACCTGCCGATGGCCGACCTCGTCGCCAGCTATCTGTTCAACTCCCAGCTTCTGGTCGTCCCAGGCGAGGATCGGTTGGTGCTGCTGGCTCCGGTCGAGACGCGCGACAACCCGCGCGCCTATGCCGTGGCCGAAGGGCTCGCGGCGTCGAATGGGCCCATCGGGCGTGTCGAGTACGTCGACGTCCGTCAGAGTATGCGCAACGGCGGCGGTCCCGCTTGCCTGCGTCTTCGCGTCGTCCTGACCGAGGCTGAGCTGGCGGCGACGAATCCGGCGCAACGCTTCACGCCCGCGCTGCAGGACACCTTGGCCGACTGGATCGCTCGCCGTTACCGCGACCGCCTATCGCCGGCGGATCTGGCCGATCCGAAGCTCCTGATCGAGAGCCGCGAGGCGCTTGACGAGCTGACCCAGATTCTGGGACTGGGCGGGGACTTCTATCCCTTCCAGAGAACGGCATGAGCATCACGGTTCGTCGCGCCACGGTCGCTGATCGCGACGCGATTGTCGCTGTGCATCGCTCCGCCGCCGTGACGCCCGGCGCCTTGGCGCGTGCGCCCGAGGAGGTGACGACCGCCTTTGCCGAGGCCGCGATCGCCGCTGACATCTGTCTTGTCGCGGTCGCTGCGGACGGAACCGTCTGCGGCGAGATCCATGCGAAGCGCGAGACTATCGCGTTGTTCGCTCACGTCCTGGGCGGTCTGACGGTGGCCGTGCATCCAGACCACCAGGGGCGCGGAGTCGGCTCCAAGCTGTTCGAGGCGCTGATCAGCTGGGCGCGCTCTGCGCAGCCTGAGATCGTGCGGATCGAGCTGGCGGCCGGCGCGGGCAATCCGGGCGCGGTTCGCCTCTACGAGCGGCTGGGCTTTCGCCATGAGGGTCGGCAGGTCGCGCGCGGCCGGTTGCCCGACGGGCGCTTCGAGGACGACATCCTGATGGGCCTTTTGCTCCGCCCGGTCGGTTAGGCGGGATCGCGCAGCGCCGCCAAGGCCTCGGGGAAGCGCCGCGATAAGGGCGCTTCCAGAGCGCCCAGCTCCACCGTGTAGTCGCCCGAACCCTCTGGCCTCAGTCCCGTGACCAGCGCCTTGTTCACCAGCCACGACTTGTGGCTGCGCACGAAGCCCTGCGGCGCGAGCGTGTCCTGCATGGCCGCCAGCGAGGATCGCATCAGCGGGCGTCGCTCGTCGGCGAGGATGAACTCGACATAGTTGCCCGCCGAGCGGACGGCGATGATCTTGTCCACCGCAACGCGGATCAGCCGGGCGCCGTCCTGAATGTCGAAGGTCGCTGGGCGCGCCGGCCCCGTCGCGCCGGGCGTCTGTCCGCCACGTTGCAGCGCCAGCCAGAAAATTCCTGATGCGAGGAGATAGGCCAGGAAGTCCTTGCGGAACTCGTAGGGAAACTCGGTCGCAAGCGGCCCGTAGTTGTAGGCCTCATTCAGGAGGACGGCGTGCGCCCATTCGCGCAGCGCTAGGAACCCCGCGACGTGGAGTGCTGAGTAGGCGACAAGCGCCGTGAGGTGCGCTGGAAGGGCTGCCCACCAGTGAGGACGGGCGCGTTTGGTCCAGAACGCCATCGCCGCCGGGATGGTCAAGATCACTATGGTAACGAGCGCGCTCGTGCCTTCCCAGATGATGGGGCGAAGAGAGCCGAGCTCCGGCGAGTCATGCTGGATCGTCAGGATGTTGACGATGCAGATGCAGCCGATCAGGCAGGCGCCCAAGAGCCAGGCGCGCAGCAGCCACCGGCGCTCCTCGCCGGTGATCCCAAATAGGCCGCCGGTCGCCCCTAATCCCTTTCCGGACGTCCCAGCCAGCGGCCGCTGATCCCCCGAGGCTTGGCCTGAGGCGGGGCCGCGCGGCAGGTCCTTGGCATCGCTTCTCAAGTCGGACGACCCCATGACCCGTGTGACAAGCCTCGACCGGCGCCATGACCTCGATTGGATTCGGGTCGGCGCGTTCTTTCTGCTGATCCTCTACCATACTGGAATGTTCTATGTGCCGTGGGATTGGCACGTGAAGACGCCGCATCCGGTCGAGGCGCTCGAGCCGATCATGCAGCTGACTAATCCTTGGCGCCTGACCCTGCTGTTCCTGGTCTCGGGCGCGGCGACACGCTTCATGGCTGACAGGAGCACAGTCGGGCGGCTGACGACGTCGCGGATCGCACGGCTGCTTCCGCCGCTGCTGTTTGCGATGTTCGTGATCGTGCCGCCGCAAAGCTACTACGAGATCGTCGAGCACGTCGCTGCTAACCCCGGCGCGCCGGTCGCGGTCGACAGCTATGGCGTGTTCTGGCGGAAATACGCGACCGCCTCAGGCAACTGGTGCGATCAGGGAGAGTGCCTGATCACCCCGACCTGGAACCACATGTGGTTCGTCGCCTACCTGCTGGTCTATTCCCTAGTCCTGGCCCTGATGCTGCTGGTCCTGCCCAAGCTGGGCGACCAGCTGCAGGGCGGCCTGGAGCACATGCTCAAGGGCGCGGGACTGCTGATTTGGCCCGTCGTCTTCCTGGCTGTGATGCGGATCTTCCTTCTGCCGCGCTTCGAGATCACGCACGACCTGATCCAGGACTGGTACAACCACGCCGTCTCCTTCGCAGCGTTCCTGCTCGGCTTTGGGCTGGCCAAGTCCGAGGTGCTGAAGGCGAGGCTGATCGAGGCTCGATGGACCGCGCTGACGCTCGCCGTCGTCTGCTGGGCCGGGTGGGCGAGCTACGCCTGGATCTACCGCGCCGACGACGCTAACCCGCCGGAGGCCCTGCGGATCGTCATGCGATGCGTCTATTCGACCGACCAGTGGTGCGCCATCGTTGCGATCCTAGGCTTTGGGGCCAAGCATCTGTCGGATAAGGGCGGGCCGGTGCTGCGCTATCTGACCCTGGGCGTGTTCCCGTTCTACATCGTGCACCAGACCCTGATCGTCGTGATGGCGCACAACCTGGCCAAGCTGGACCTGCCCCAAGCCCTGGAAGGCGCGATTCTGGTGGCGGCGACCTTCGCCGGGTGCTTTGCGACCTACGAGATCGTACGGCGTATCCCAGGCGTCAGGACTCTGTTCGGACTGAAAGGTCAGCCCGCCGCCGCGCCGGCCAGCCGACCGCCGGCCGTAGCGTAGGCCTGTGTGCCGCGCGTCAGCACGGCGTCGCCGGGAACGATCTCGGCGACGCCGATATCGGTGGCGCTGGCCAGCCGCTCGTAGATCGCGCCGAAGTCGCGAAGCGTCACCTCCTGCAGGGTCTGGATCGAGTCGATCACGAAATAGACCTGCTGGAAGTCGTCGATCCGATAGAGCGTGCGCATCACCCGCTCCAGATCGAAGCCGATACGGTTGGGGGAGGGGTCATCGAGGGCGAAGATCGACTCGGTCCGCGAAGACACGATCCCCGCGCCGTAAATCCGCAATCCAGCAGGGGTGTTCATCAGGCCAAACTCCACCGTGTACCAGTAGAGGCGAGCCAGATTGGCCAGGCGACCCAGGCCCAAGGCCCGGCGGCCGCCTTCGCCATAGGCCTGCATGTAGTCGGCGAAGACCGGGTCGGTCAGCATGGGCACGTGGCCGAAGACATCGTGGAAGATGTCCGGCTCCTGCAGGTAGTCCAGCTCATGCGGTTTGCGGATGAACTGGCCGGCGGGAAAGCGGCGATTGGCGAGGTGATCGAAGAACACGTCGTCAGGCACCAGGCCTGGCACGGCCACCACCGTCCAGCCCGTCAGACGCTTGAGCTCTTCGTTGATGCGCGAGAAGTCTGGAATGCCCGAACGATGCAGGTCCAGTGCGTCCAGCCCCCGCAGGAACTCGTCGCACGCGCGGCCATGCAGCATGTCGGTCTGCCGCTCGTACAGGGTGATCCAGACGTCGTGCTCGGCCTGGGTGTAGGTTTCCCAGCCCTGATCGATCGTCCAGTCAGGACGCGCGCCAGGGGGCGGTCCGTTGCTCAGGCCATCTCCGCTCATGAGAGGACGCTACGCCCCGGATTTGGCAATTGCTGTTCGGAATTTTCGCCGATTGGGCGGATCAGCGGAGAAACGTTGTTCTTAAACCCGGAAGCTCGCAACGGGATGCCGGATAAGCAGACGGCCCTTGGGCTTAGTGCGAAATTCGCGGCCGCAGCTTGTAGAGCCCGTGATCGAACGACTCGAAGATCACCGCCGTCTGCGGATGACCGATCGGCTCGCCGCTGTCGTCGGGCAGGAGGTTCTGCTCGGACACGTAGGCGACGTAGCTGTTGTCCTCGTTCTCGGCCAACAGATGATAGAACGGCTGGTCCTTCGTCGGCCGGATGTCTTCCGGAATCGACTGCCACCATTCCTCGGTGTTGGCGAAAACCGGATCAACGTCGAACACCACCCCTCTGAAGGGGAAGATCCGGTGCCTGACGACCTGTCCGATCGCGAATTTGGCGAGACGAGAATTCATGGCGCTCAGAATAACAGCCGCACCTGACTGATTCCTGAACGTAAATGTCGGAACGCGGATGGCAAGGCGGCGCCTTCCGGCGGGCGAGTCACATGCTATGGTCGACTCGAAGTGAGGCGTCGCAGCTGTTCGCGACGCCTGCGAGACAGGTGGTTAGGACCATGTCGGAGGCGCCGCGCGCGCCCGGCGCGCCAAGTGGGCGGCGCCGGCGGTCGCCGGAGGAGACGTCGTGCTATGCGGCGCTCGATCTCGGGACCAACAATTGCCGCCTCTTGGTGGCCACCCCGACGCCGCGCGGATTCCGCGTAGTCGAGGCCTATTCTCGTATCGTGCGTCTGGGCGAGGGGCTGTCTCAAAGCGGCCAGCTGTCGGACGTGGCCATGGAGCGCTCGCTGGCGGCGCTGAAGGTCTGCGCCGAGAAGATCCGTCGCCGCAAGGCGATCCGCGTGAAGGCGGTGGCGACCCAGGCCTGCCGGGGCGCGACCAACGGTCCCGACTTCGTGCGACGGGTGCATGAGGAAACCGGCCTAAAGCTGCAGATCATCAGTCCGCGCGAGGAGGCGCAGCTTTCGGTCGCCGGATGCATGAGCCTGTTTGATCGCCAGCAGGACGCGGCGCTGGTCGTCGATGTCGGCGGCGGCTCGACGGAGCTGTCTTGGGTCGACCTTAAGGGGGGCGGCCTGGACGCTAAGCCGCGCCAGTTCGCGGCCTGGAAGTTGCCGATCAAGGCCTGGCTGTCGATCCCGGTCGGCGTGGTGACCCTGGCCGAGCGGTTCCCGGAGGGCGAGCAAGCCAATCCGGTCTGGTTCCGCGCCATGGTCGACGACGTGAAGGCGCGGATCGAGGCGTTCCCCCACGCCGAGCCGATGCGGAAGGTCTTTGCGGAGGGCCGGGCGCATCTTGTCGGCACCTCCGGCGCCATCACCAGCCTGGCGGGCCTGCACCTGGGCTTGCCGCGCTATGATCGTAACGTGGTCGATGGCCTTTGGATGAAGCGGACGGACTGCGACGCGGCGGCGGATCGCTTGCTGGGTTTGACGTCAGCGGAGCGGGCGGCCGAGCCCTGCATCGGGGCCGATCGCGCCGATCTGGTCCTGGCCGGAGCGGCGATCCTCCAGGCCGTGCAAGAGCTGTGGCCATGTTCGCGCGTGCGTGTGGCCGATCGAGGGCTTAGAGAGGGGCTACTATTATCCCTGATGTCCGATCAGCAGCGGCGCCCTCGTCGGCGTCGTCGCGGCGGCGCCCCCAAGAAGTCTGAAGCCGCATGAGTGACGAAGAGCCGCCCCGCAAGCGCATGGTCAAACCGCCGGCCGGCGGCAATGAAGGCGGACGCGGCAAGCCCGCGCGCCTGAAGACCGCCTATGGCCGCACCCCCAGTCAGCAGGCCTGGCTGGAGCGGCAGATCAATGACCCGTTCTCGGCCAAGGCGCGGGCGCTGGGCTACCGCAGCCGGGCGGCCTTCAAGATCAGCGAGATCGACGACAAGTTCCATTTCTTCCGCAAGGGCGCGAAGGTCATCGACCTGGGCTGCGCCCCGGGCGGCTGGCTGCAGATCGCCGTCGAGCGCGGCGTGACCACCCTGGCGGGGATCGACCTGCTGCCCGTCGATCCCGTGGCGCCGGCGCACCTGCTGGAGATGGACTTCACCGCCGACGGCGCGCCCGAGAAGCTTCTGGAGCTGCTGGGCGGCGAAGGACGCCGGCGCGGTGACGAGACCAAGGTCCAGTCCTAGCTGCGCCAACGCCTCGCTCTGATGAGCGGCTGGCGCGCGGGCCTCCTTCA
>NCDQ01000555.1 GCA_002280275.1 Caulobacter vibrioides
CCGCGCTACGGCCCTGGCGGCGGTCTCATATGTCTGCTGAAGAGGCTCGCGAGGCACGAAGGCGTAGACCAGTTCGCAATTCAGCGCCTCGGCGAGGCGCCGCAGGCTGCCCAACTGGATGGTGTCTTCTTGTTCCGAGCGCTCCAGTTTCTGCACGGTCGGCTGGGTCACCCCCATTCGGACGCCGAGCTGGCTGGCGGTCATGCCGAAGGCGTCCCGGATCGCCCGGGTCCAGCCACGGGGCGGACGGCGATGGGTGAGCGCCCGGTAGGGCGCCAACACCCGATCAAGTGAGCGCCGCGCCTCGGCGGCGGATTTTCGGCGATCCACGATACACCCTACAGGCTGTCTATAGCGAACAATAAAACACCCTATAAGATATAAATTATCATATCGTCTATAGCTCATAGGCCATATCTTGGTTTGGCGCGCCGCTGCGATCATCGCTTTCGCACCGAGATCATCACCCGGTCGACGAATACGCCGACGTTCTCGGCCGCCAGTTTGATCGCTTCGACATAGTCGCGCTTGATCCGTTCCGCGGCGATGCCGGTCGGGGTTGAAAGCGAGATCAGACCGTCATCGATCCCGTGGAACCCGACCCGGTTGAACCAACTGCCGTGGGCGCCCTCCCTGATCAGTCGGCGCAGTTCGGCGTTGATTGGCGCAGGATCCGAGCCAGGTTCAGCCGTAGGTCTGAAGCCCCCCGTTCCTGAGTAGCCAGTTTGCCGAAGTAGCTGCAGGCGCTGCGGACCTCGGGATCCTCCAGAGCGATGGCCATCATCGTGACGATGCGGATCCCGTGTTTGCGCCAGCCCCAGATCGCGGTTTGGTCATTGTTCCGCTCTGGCTGCGGCAGGAATTCCGCAGCGGCGGCGGCCACTCGGGCCGCATCTTCTGGCGTGGCGCTGGCAGGGTTGGCTAGCAAGGTGTCTCGGATCAGCGGAGCCAGGCGTGGACAGACCTGAATAGCGGTCTGAAGCTCCTGGCGGACCATTTCCGCATACACCGAGGCTTCCGATTTCGCGCTGGAGAAACCGCTGGCTCGCTCCGAAGAGCCAATGGCGCGGTCTTGTCGGGTGCGCGGGCGTTGGTTCGAGGATCCGGTTAGGTTTTGGTTTTCGGGCCTTGTAGAGGGCCGTTTCTCAGAATGATTTCGCGGCTCTGCCGCGGCCATCTCTTGTACAGAAGACATAAGGTTCTTCTGGGACTGTTCTAGGCGCCGGGATTCCGGCGCCTGGGCGCTATA
This sequence comes from Caulobacter vibrioides, assembly GCA_002280275.1. Taxonomy (GTDB): domain Bacteria; phylum Pseudomonadota; class Alphaproteobacteria; order Caulobacterales; family Caulobacteraceae; genus Caulobacter; species Caulobacter vibrioides_A. The sequence continues at coordinate 1,250 of NCDQ01000555.1, forward strand.
TTTCATCGGGAAGGCTACCGTCTCTGAATAGGCGGCCCTGCGGGCGGCTATTCCCTCGCGGATAGCATCGTCGACGCCCTCCAGTTCCTCAAGCCGCGCCATCAAGGGTCGAAGGTCATAGGCCTCCACCCCCGCCGGCCGGTTAGCCCGGGTGTAGTCGCGCACCAGATATCCGGCGGCCTCCAGCGCCTTGCGGTTGGCGCGGGCCTGGCTCTCGCTGCAGCCGAGATATTCGGCCACCAGACCGGTCGACGGCCAGACGCAGGCAGCGTTCTGCTCCAGGCGATCCTGGTTGAGATGCTCGACATAGAGCAGCAGCGTCATGCGCTGCGGAATGCTGAGCGACGGCGTGCCTTTCAGCACGGCGGCGGCGACGCGGGCGATGCTCTCGCCAGGTTGCCAGCGCCAGCTTTCCGCCGCGGCGCAAACGGCCGGGAAGTTCTCCGCGCGCTTGGCGAAGCCTGGCCGCCAATCCTCGGAATGAGCGGTTTGCATGATGTCCCTTCGGGTCGGGACGAGGCCGGTTCGACGGGCTGAAATACGCAAGAACCGGAGACAAAGCTCCGCCATCCGGTCCTTGACGTCGTTCAAAACGCGTCATAGCTTGAACCGGTCTTCTGCCGCCTCTCACAACGGCACTGCGATTTCCGAAAGCCTCCAGCGCCAACTGGCGGCTTTCGCCGTTTTAGGGTCTCGTCTTAGGTCACGGTTCAGATCCTGGTTGGGCCCGGCCAAGACCGGGCGATCACGCTGAGGCAGGGCCTCGGCGAGGGGTCACGGGCGCTGAAGGCCCGGATCAGACGGTCAGGGGGAGGGCACTGCACACGCGATTCGGGAGGATCAAGGGTGGGTTGAGTCTGGCCGCCGCCAAAGGGCCGGGCAGGGCCGAAAACCCCCGAAAAGGCCCCTCCGAAGCGACTCTCTGAGCTTGCCCAGAATCGGGAATCGACAGTCCCGCTGAGTCGCATTGACCTCAGGACCGTGCACCTGGCGCGAGATTGGATCGACGCCAGGCCTGGAAGCCACGATCGGCATCGATGAAGGCCGCGAGGATGTGGGCGGCCAGGTGATCGAGCTCGACGGCATGGCCGTTGGTCTGCGCATAGGCGCGCTGGTAGTCCGCCAGATCGACGGCGGCCTTGCCCTTCAGGCGCAGACGCACGTCGAGCGCCTTCTCCTCGAGGTCGATCTTTGGCAGGGCGAGGGTCGTCTTGGTTTCACGGGCCACGTCAGGCTCCTTCTGGGGGATGGAGGAAACCGGCGATCGCCGTACTGGCGAAGTCGGTGAGCTTCAGGTTGAGGGGATCCAGGCGCCCGCGGATGCGAGCGCAGAGCAGGCCGCAGACCCGCACCGAGATCCGATGCTTGGCCCCGCGCATGGCGGGAAAAGCCACGAGCTGGCCGGCGTCCAAGGCTTCCAACAGGTCGTTGAACGCCTGCTCGTAGACCAGCCGCACGCCGCCTCGCGGGGTCTTGCGCCCGCTCAGCCGC
>NCDQ01000556.1 GCA_002280275.1 Caulobacter vibrioides
GGTCATCGGCAGGGCCAGGCGTTCCTGGATCTCGGCGATGTAGACGCAGCCCTTCTCCAGCACCGCGCCCTTGGTCAGGTCCAGCTCGTGCATGGCCACGTCCTTCAGACGCTCGGGCACCTTGCGAGTGAGGCCCGGCAGGAACGAGGCGCGCACCCGCCAGGCGCGGGCGCCCAGCCGCAGGTCGAGGCTGGCGGGCTGCACCTGGTCGACGTCGAACGGTGTGGCCGAGGTGATGGCCTCCTGGGCGATCAGCTCTTCAATGGTCTGGCAGGGTAGAATCCCTGCGGCGTGGGCGTCGGTCATCGGCGCGACACTCGCCAAACCCGGCCGCAAACGCAAGGTGAGAGCGAATGGCGCTCGCCTGTGACACCGCACTTTTCCCCTATGACAATTCTCTGACGCTCTGGCAGGCGTTCTGGCTTGACCCCGCCCCCTCCCCCGCTCCTTATGCGGGCGTTTTTGCGTAGGAGGCGGGGCCGTGGCCGAGGATCCAAAGGACTGGGATGTCGCGACGAAATTGATCCGTGGGGGGATCGCGCGCTCGCAGTTCATGGAGACCGCCGAGGCGCTCTACCTGACCCAGGGCTTCACCTACGACAGCGCCGAAGGCGCCGACCGCCGCTTCGCCGGCGAAGATCCGGGCTTTGTCTATTCGCGGTTCAACAATCCGACCGTGAAGATGTTCGAGGACCGCCTGGCGCTGCTGGAAGGCGCCGAGGTCTGCCGCGCTCAGGCCACCGGCATGGCCTCGATCCACGCCGCCCTGATGGGCCTGGTTCGCGCCGGTGACCACGTTGTGGCCGGCCGCGCGCTCTTTGGCTCGTGCCGCTGGATCGTCAGCGAGTGGCTGCCGCGTTTTGGCGTCGAGACCACCTTCGTCGACGCCACCGATCCCAAGGCCTGGGAAGCCGCGATGCGCCCCAACACCAAGGCGGTGCTGGTCGAAACGCCGTCGAACCCGGTGCTGGAGATCACCGACATCCGCGCGGTGTCGGAACTGGCCCATGCCGTGGGCGCCAAGGTCATCGTCGACAACGTGTTCGCCACGCCGATCTTCCAGAAGCCTCTGGAGCTGGGCGCGGACGTGGTCGTCTATTCGGCCACCAAACACATCGACGGCCAGGGACGCGTGCTGGGCGGGGCCATACTGACCAGCGAGGCGATCAACGAGGAATTCTATCGCGACGCCCTGCGCCACACCGGCCCCTCGCTGTCGCCGTTCAACGCCTGGGTCATGCTGAAGGGCCTCGAGACGCTGGACCTGCGCGTCCGCCGTCAGGCCGACAGCGCCTTCGCCCTGGCCAACGTGATCGCCGAGCACAAGAAGGTGCAGACGGTCCTCTATCCGTTCCGCCCCGACCACCCGGGCCACAACGTCGCCAAGGCGCAGATGACCGGCGGCGGCACGGTGATCGCTCTGGATCTGGGCAGCCGCGAGGCGGCCTTCAAGTTCCTGAACGCGCTGGAGATCGTCGATATCTCCAACAACCTCGGCGACGCCAAGTCGATGGCCACCCACCCGCCGACCACCACCCACCGCTCGGTGCCCGAGGCCGAACGCCCGTCGCTGGGCGTCACCGAAGGCGGCGTG
>NCDQ01000099.1 GCA_002280275.1 Caulobacter vibrioides
CATCAGCTTTGGAAGGCGCCCGCCCGCCCAACCAAACCTTGGCGCAGGCAGAGCCCGTGCACTAACATTCAAACCGGATCACCCAATGGGGGCAGGCCAGAGCGCTTCACGGGGTCTGCCTCGGAGGGGACGGGATGACGAACGGGCGATCGCGGAGGGCGACAGGCTCACGACCAACTCCGCGACAAAGCCTGCATATTGAGAACGAGTTGCAACTTCAAGGGAAGAGCGATTCCGATCCAGGCCACCCGCGAAATATCCTCCAGGGTCGTTCGAAAATGGCGTCGAGCGTAAAGGCTGCGCGTGCGCGCCCTCTTGGCGGGATCGACGGCGTCGGTCCGTCGCCGCACATGGCCTCATCAATCTCAAGACAAGGCTTGCCCCATCCTCCCCCGGAGGATAGCCATGGATCCACCATCCTCCCCCAGGGGATAAGAGACCATGGCCCACGTCGTCCACGAAACACATCCTCAGATCGTCGCCCGCCTCAAGCGTGCCGACGGACACCTGCGAAAAGTCATCGAGATGATCGAGGCCGGCCGCTCCTGCGTGGAGCTGGCCCAGCAGCTGCACGCCATCGAAAAGGCCGTCGCGGCCGCCAAGAAGACCCTGATCCACGACCATATCGATCACTGCCTGGCGCATGCCGCCGAAGACGAGCCGCAGAGCGCGTCGCAGGCCGTCGCCGAGCTGAAGATCCTGACCAAGTACCTCTAGGACCGCCCATGACCCCGCTTGCCGACCTTCTCGCGCAAGGCGCTTCCCACGCCTGGCTTTTCATTCCGTCGGCCTTGCTGCTGGGCGCCCTGCATGGCCTTGAGCCTGGCCACTCCAAGACCATGATGGCCGCCTTCATCGTCGCGGTGCGCGGCACGGTCTGGCAGGCGGTCCTGCTGGGTCTGTCGGCCACCCTGTCGCACACCGCCATTGTCTGGGCGATCGGCCTGGCCGGCCTTTATTTCGGCCGCAACCTGGACCTCCAAACCGCCGAGCCCTGGTTCCAACTGGCCTCGGCCGTGATCATCCTGGGCGTCGCGCTCTGGATGATCTGGCGCACCTGGCGCGAAGGTCGGGCCCAGGCGACGGAGGATGCCGGCGATCACGGCCATGGTCATGGTCATGATCATGATCATGGTCATGATGAGTCCCGGGTGATCGACACCGGCCACGGCGTCGTCGAACTGGGCATCTTCGAGGACGGCCAGCCGCCGGCCTTCCGCTTGGCCGCCCGCACCGGCCATCTGCCGCGCGCCGCCGAGGTGACGGTCACGACCACCCGGGCCGACGGCTCGACCCAGACCTTCACCTTCGCCGAACGCGGCGAGGTCCTGGAGTCGATCAGCGACATTCCCGAGCCGCACACGTTCACCGCGCGGCTGTCGATATCCCACGGCCGACACAGCCACGAGTTCGACGTCGACTATAGCGACGATCATGGCCACCACGACCATGGCGGGCTGGACGTCAATGATCCGGGCTACCAGGACGCCCACGAGCGCGCCCACGCCAACGACATCCAGCGTCGATTTGCCGGCCGCCAGGTGACGACCGGCCAGATCATCCTGTTTGGCCTGACCGGCGGCCTGATCCCCTGCCCCGCCGCCATCACGGTGCTGCTGCTTTGCCTTCAGCTCAAGCAGATCGCCCTGGGCGCGACCCTGGTGCTCTGCTTCTCGATCGGGCTTGCGGTGACCATGGTCACGGTCGGCGTCGTCGCGGCGCTGGGCATGCGCCATGCCGAAAAGCGCTTCTCCGGTGCGTTCACGGCCTTCGCGCGAAAGGCGCCCTATGCGTCGGGTGCCCTCATCGCGGCCGTCGGCCTGGTCATGACGGTGATGTCGCTGCAGGCGATCCTGCGCGGATAGACGCCGCAGGCGTTGTAAGGCGCACAAGCCTGGATTGGAGAGAGCCGTGGTCCACCGCCTGACCTTTGAAGACCCCGGCTTTGCGGCGGCCTTCGCCGCGCTGGTCGATGAGCGTCGGGGAACCGCCCCCGATGTCGACGCCACGGTCTCGCGGATCCTGGCGGCGGTGCGAACCGAAGGGTTGCCGGCGCTGCTGCGCATTTCCAACCAACTCGATGGCGCGCGCCTCGACGGCGCCGATCTTCGGGTCGGCGCCGAGGAGATCACCGAAGGGGCCGCCCAATGCCCACGAGAGGTTCGTGACGCCCTGGCCCTGGCCGCCCGCCGGATCGGCGACTATCACGCGCGCCAGCGCCCGGCCGATGCAGAGTTCACCGATGAGACCGGCATCGAACTGGGCTGGCGCTGGACGCCGATCGACGCGGTCGGGATCTATGTGCCAGGCGGGCGGGCGGCCTATCCCTCGAGCCTGCTGATGAACGCCGTGCCCGCCGCCATCGCGGGCGTCGGCCGCATCGCCATGGTCACGCCCCCCGGACATCTGTCGCCGGCCGTGATGGCGGCCGCGCAGATCGCCGGCGTCACGGAAATCTGGCGGGTCGGCGGGGCCCAGGCCATCGCGGCCCTAGCCTACGGCGCGGGCCCGATCGCGCCGGTCGACAAGGTGGTGGGTCCGGGCAACGCCTATGTCTCGGCCGCCAAGCGGCAGGTCTATGGCGTGGTCGGCATCGACGCGCTCGCCGGCCCCTCCGAGATCGTCGTCGTCGCCGACGCCGCCAACAATCCCCATTGGATCGCCGTCGATCTGCTGTCCCAGGCCGAGCACGATCCGGTCGCCCAATCGATCCTGATCACCGACGACGCCCAGTTCGCCGACGCGGTAGCGGCCGCTGTCGAGGACGAGATCACCAGCCTGACGACCCAGGCGGCGGCCCGGGCCTCCTGGGATACGCACGGCGCGATCATCGTCGCGCCGGCCGCGCATACCGCCGACCTGGTCAACGCCCTGGCGGCCGAGCACGTGCAGTTGGCGATCGATGCGCCGCGCGCCCTGGCCGCCCAGATCCGCCACGCCGGCGCGATCTTCATGGGGCGTCTGACGCCCGAGGCGATCGGCGACTACATCGCCGGCTCCAATCACGTGCTGCCGACCAGCCGGGCGGCTCGCTATTCCTCGGGCCTGTCGCTCTTCGACTTCATCAAGCGCACCTCCCTGATCGCCTGCGACGCGGGCGCGCTGGAGGCCCTGGGACCGGCGACCGTGGCCTTGGCCGACGCCGAAGGCCTGCCGGCCCATTCGCGGTCGGTCGCCCAACGCATGGGTCAGGCCAAGCTTGGCGCGGCCTGAATTGAAAAAAGCACCGCTGCCCCGCGGGGGGCGCCGCCGCGCTGCGTAGAGTCCTTCGCGAGGGCCTGAACCATCCAGGCGCCGGCGTGGGAGAAGCGCGATGAAAAACGGAGACGGCGCGGGACTATTGCGGATCTACACCGACGAGCGCGCCATCGTCGGGGATCGTCCGCTGTTCGAACTGGTTGTCGAGCGCGCCCATGCGGCCGGATTGGCCGGGGCAACGGTCTTGCGGGGACGGCTGGGCTATGGCCGCTCGACGCTGATCCATTCCCATCGCCTGTTCGATTTGGCCGACGAATTGCCGATGGTGGTCGAGATCATCGACGAGGAGCCGGCGTTGCGGGCGTTCACAGAGTCGATTTCAGACCTGGACAAGATCGGCGTCATAACCTTGGAAAAGGTCGAGGTGCTGCGCGCGTCTTCGCGATCCGTCGCCGAAGCGCCGCATGGAGGTTCACATGAGTGACTTTGACAAATGGCTCGAGGGCGCCGCGCGGGCGCAGATCGAGCTTTCGGCGGACGCGGCTGACGCCTTGGCCCTGCGCCTGGCCGGCGAACTTCCACCCAGCGCCGTGGAATCGCGCCGCGAGTGGCGGCAACTGACCGCGTGCCTGGTCGTGGCGACCCTGTTCGGCGCGGCGACCACCGGCGGCCTTGGAATGATCAAGGGCCCGCAGACCCAGATGGCCGCCCGCTGGCCCGCGGCCGCCTTCTCGGTTTCGCCTTCGAACCTGCTGGCCCCGCGAGATGCAGGGTGAGGTCAATGCATTGGAGCCGACTGATCATCGCGGCGGCGGTCGCCGGCGCGACAGGCGCGGTGATCGTTTCGGGTGCGCACTGGATGCTGCAGTCGACGCATGGCGCGCCGTCCGACCTGCACCAGGAACTCCATGAGGAGGTTCCGCTGACGGCCCAGGAGAAGCAGCGCCTGGCGCAGCGCGAGGACGCCTACATCGCACGCCGCGCGGCGATCGAGCAGCGGGTCAAGGTCGCCAACGGCCGTTTGGCCCGCGCCATCGCCCTGCAGCCGGGCTGGACACCTGAGGTCGAAGCCGCCAGCCGTGACGTCGAGACCGCCGCCGCCGACCTGGAGCGCGCCACCCTGCAGCACGTCGTCGAGATGCGTGAGGGCTTGGACCCACACCATAGGGCGGCCTACGACGCCGCCTTGGTGAAGGCGTTGTCCGACGGAGCCAAGTGAGCCTCCCGGCCGACGACGCCACGCTGGTTGCGCGAGCGATCGCGGGCGATCGCGCGGCCTTCGTCGAACTTTTCCGCCATCACGGGCCCGCCGTCGCCAAGCTGACACGCGCCTACAGAGCTCCGGCCTCGGAGACCGAGGACATCGTCCAGGAAGTCTTCCTGGCCGCTTGGCGGTGCCTGGCGGACTATGATCCGCAGCGTCCCTTCCGCGCCTGGCTGTTCGCCATCGCGCTCAACCGCGTTCGCGACATGGCGCGTCGGCGCAAGGTGCGGGCCTTCTTCTTCGGCGCGACAGAACTCGACGAAGGCGCCCACCAGGTCGGCGGCGAGCTTCCCGACCCGGAAACCCAGACCCATCATCGCCGCGCGCTTGAACAGGTGTCGCGCCGACTGGACGGCCTGCCCGAGGACCTGCGCACCGCGCTGGTGCTGACCGCCGTCACGGGCCTCAGCTACCAGGAAGCCGCCATCAGCCTGAACATCACGGTCAAGGCCCTGGAGGGCCGCATCGCCCGCGCGCGCAAGCGCCTGTCGGTCCCCTAAACCGTTCCTCGCGAGAATCTCCACCGACGACGAGGGTGGCACCCTGGGGGTGCGTAATCGCAGTTAGGCGGCCCGCGGCCCTTTCGCGCCGGCCAGAGCTCAGGGGACCTATCCTGTCTAGACTCTCTCACCTCCCCCTCGCGGTCGCCGCATGGGGCGTCATTGGGGCGACCGCGCCGGCGTGGGCCGAGCCCGCGCCGACCTTCGCCGACCTGCTGCGGCAGGCTAGCGTGACCGCGCCGCGCCTGAAGGAGGCCCAGGCGGGCGTCCGCGAGGCCCAGGGCCTGGCCCTGCAGGCGCGCGCCCGGCCCAATCCGGTGATCGGCGTCCAAGCCGAGAACTTCGGCGGCAAGGCGCCCTACAGCGGCTCCGATCGCATGGAGACAACCGTGTCGGTCGCCCAGGCGCTGGAACTGGGCGGCAAACGCTCCGCGCGCCTATCGGCGGCCAACGCCGAGGTCAGCGCCGCCGAGGCGCGAGGCCGCCAGGCCGCCGCCGATTTCGCCTATGAACTTGCCGTCGCCTACGCCGGCGCCGAGGCCGCTCAGGCCCGCGCCGAGCTTGCCGCCCAGACGCTCAAGCGTTCCCAAGATGATCTGGGCGTCTCGCGCGCCCTTGTCGAGGCCGGCCGCGAAGCCAATCTGCGTCTGGTGATGGCTCAGGCCGCCGAAGCCTCGGCGCGGGCCGACGCCGAGGCCGCGCGGGCCGACGCCATTGAGGCCCTGGCGCGCCTTTCTGCTCTGGCCGGCGTCGCCGAGTCCTACACCAGCCTGGCCGGCGGCCTGCTCAACGCCCCGGCCAGCCCGTCGACGGCCGACGCCGTTCCGCCCGCCGACATGCCGGCCCTGGAAGTGGCGCGCGCCGAACGTGAGGCCAGCCGGCGCCTGGTCAGCGTCGAGCAGCGCCGGGCCACACCGGATGTCACCGCCTCACTGGGCGTGCGCCGCCTTTCCGGCGACGACGCCACCGCCCTGGTGGCCGGCGTCTCGGTTCCCTTCCCGCTCTTCGATCGCAATCGCGGCAACGTCGCGGCCGCTTCGGCCCGGGCCAACGCCGCCGAGGCGCGGTTCGACGAGACGCGCCTGCGGGCCGAAGCCGACTGGCGTTCGGCGCGCGCCCAGGCGGACGCCGCCGTCAGTCGCGTCTCGGCCTCCCAACAGTCGGAGGCGGCGGCCGGCGAGGCATATCGCCTGGCCCGGGTCGGCTACGAGTCGGGCAAGACCCCGCTTGTCGAAGTGCTCAACGCCCAGCGCGCCCTGACCGAGGCGCGCCGCACCACCCTTGATGCGCGTGTGGCGCGGGTTCGCGCCCAAGCCACCCTGGCCCGCCTGGCCGGCCGCGCCCCGTTCGGAGAATAAGATCATGCCCACCCGTTCCGCGGCCGGACCGCGCAATCTCATGCTCGGCGTCGCCGCCGTGGCCCTGCTCGGGGCCGGCTATGGCGTCGCCAAACTGACCACCAAGGCCCCGCCCGCCCCGCCGGCCGCCGCAACCGCATCGGAAGCCGCGCCCAGCGAAGTGAAGGTCGAGGCCTCGTATCTGAAGGTCTCCAACATCGGCCTGCAGACCATCACCGCCGGCGACTTCGGCGGCCAAGTCCAGGGCTCGGGCAGCGTCGTGGCCGCCCCCGGCGGCGAGGCGGTGCTGACCGCCCACGCCGGCGGCACCGTGGTTCGCGTCCTCAAGCGCCTGGGTGAGCCGGTTCGAGCCGGCGAGACCCTCGCCCTGGTCGAGAGCCGCGAGGCGGCCTTGGTCGCCGGCCAGCGCGGCGCGGCCGACGCGCGCGCGACCCTGGCCGTCTCGACCCTGGCCCGCGAGAAGCGCCTGTTCGAGCAGGGCGTCACCTCCCGCCAGGACTATGAGACGGCCAAGGCCGGGGCCGACGCGGCCCGCGCCGAAGCCGCCGGCGCCCGCGCAGCCGCCGGCGCCTCACGGGTGTCGGCCGACGGCCGCAGCGTCGCTGTCGTCAGCCCGATCAGCGGCCGGATCACCGCCGCGCCCGCGACCCTGGGCGCGTTCGTCCAGCCCGAAAGCGAGCTCTTCCGCGTCGCCGACGCCCGCGAGGTCCAGGTCGAGGTGGCCGTCAGCCCGCAGGACGCCGCCCGCATCCAGCCCGGGGCCGCCGCCATGGTGCGCAACGCCGCCGGCGTCGAGATCGCCGCGACGGTGCGCTCGGTTACCCCAACCCTGAACCCCGAGACGCGCTCGGCGACGGTCGGGACTGGCCAGCCCGGCTTCATTCTTCCCGACGAGGCCATCCAGTCGTTGGAAGGCAAGGACGTGGTCTTCGTGCGCACGCCCACCGGCTTTGCGGTTCGTCCCGTCGTGGTGGCCACGCGCAGCGGCGGCCAGGCGCTAGTCGTCTCGGGCCTTAAGGCCGGCGAGAGCGTGGCGTCCCGCAACGCCTTCCTGCTCAAGGCCGAAATCGTCAAGGGCGGGGACGAAGAATGATCGACCGGATAATTTCCTTCTCGGTCCGAGCACGTTGGATGGTCCTCGTGCTGGTGGCCATCGTCTCGGCCTTCGGCGCTTGGCAACTGGTCAAGCTGCCGATCGACGTCACGCCCGACATCACCAACAAGCAGGTGCAGATCAATACCGTCATCCCGACCCTGGGACCGGTCGAGGTCGAAAAGCGCGTCACCTTCCCGATTGAAACGGCCCTTTCGGGCCTGGCCGGCGTGGAGAGCACGCGCTCGTTCTCCCGCAACGGTTTCTCCCAGGTCACGGCGATCTTTAAGCCAGAGGCCGACCTCTACTTCATGCGCCAGCAGGTGACCGAGCGCCTGGCCCAGGCGCGGCCGAGCCTGCCCGTCGGCGCCGAGCCGCAGATGGGTCCGGTCTCGACCGGGCTTGGCGAAATCGTCCACTACGCCGTCGATTTCAAGAACCCGAATGGCAAGGGCGCCAGCATC
>NCDQ01000557.1 GCA_002280275.1 Caulobacter vibrioides
CCTGTCCATGTCGATGCTGCGGGCGGTCTCGCCGGTCCATATCGAGTATCTGCGCAACATGGGGGTTGGGGCGTCCCTCTCCATCTCAATCCTGCGCCATGGCCGGCTCTGGGGCCTGTTCGCCTGCCACCACTATGGCCCGCATCACATCTCCTATGAGCGCCGGACGGCCGCCGAGCTGTTTGGTCAGATCTTCTCCTACATGCTGGAGAGCCGTGAGCAGGAGGTGGCCGCCCGTCATGTGGAGCGGGCGCGCAACCTGCATGACCGGCTGGTGAGTTCAGTGGCCACCGCGTCTGGCCCAGAAAGCCTCACGCCCTATTTCGGCGAACTGTGCGCCCTGGCCAATTGCGACGGGGTCACCCTGCGCATGGGCGGCCAGACCGCCACCCACGGGACCAGACTGGCGCCTGAGCGACTGGATGCCCTGGTCGCCTTCCTGGACAACCACCCCATCCCTGGCGTGTTCCATACGCACCATCTGGCCGCCCACCTGCCAGAGGCCAAGGACTGGCGCGAGGCCGCCGGCGTCATCGCCGTGCCCCTCTCGCGAGAGCCTGGGGACTATCTGATCTTTCAGCGGGCCGAGGTTGTCCGCGAGGTGGCCTGGGCTGGCGACCCGAACAAGGCGGTGACGGTCGGCCCCCTCGGCGCCCGACTGACCCCTCGGGAGAGCTTTGAAGCCTGGAAAGAGACGGTCCGGGGTCAGTCGCGACCCTGGTCGGCCTCAGAGCTGGCGGCGGTGGAAAGCCTGCGCCTGACGCTGCTTGAGGTCGTCATGCGCCTGACCGACCTGGCCAACGCCGAACGGGGCAAGGCTCAGCACCGGCAGGAAGTTCTGATCGCCGAACTGAACCACCGGGTCCGCAATATCCTGGGCCTGATCCGCGGCCTGATCTCCCAGAGCCGCGATGGGGCCACCAGCGTCCAGAACTTCTTTGATGTGGTCTCCGGCCGGGTTCAGGCCCTGGCGCGGGCCCATGACCAGATCACCCAGCAGCACTGGGGCCCAGGGGCCCTTCGCGAGCTGATCCGCAGCGAAGCCGAGGCCTATCTGGCCGCGAAGGCCGACCGGCTGATCCTCACCGGGCCAGAGATCCTGATCGAGCCCCAGGCCTTCTCCACCCTCTCGCTGGTGGTGCATGAGCTGGTGACCAATTCGGCCAAGTACGGCGCCCTTTGCGACAGCCGCGGCCAGGTCCACGTCACCTGGCGGACCGATCCCTCAGGCGCCCTGGAGCTCGCCTGGCGTGAGGAGGGCGGTCCCCTGGTGAAGACGCCGTCCAGGCGAGGCTTTGGCTCGACGATCATCGAGCGTTCCATTCCCCATGAACTGGGGGGCGAGGCCGAGGTGCTCTTTGAGCCGGCCGGGCTGCAGGTCGCCTTGCGCCTGCCTGGCCGCTATGTGGTCGAGGCCCCGCCCCGCCCGGCCGGGGCGGCCCACGCCCCGAGCCCGGAGCGACAGGTCGCCGGACCCGCCCATGTGCTGGTCGTTGAGGACAACATGATCATCGCCCTCGATCTTGAGGGCGTGCTGCAGAAGTTCGGCATTGGCGAGATCAGCCTGGCCTCCACCGTCGGGGCATTGAGAGCCTCGACGCAGGCCGACCGGACTTCGCCTTCCTCGATCTCAATCTGGGGGAGGAAACCAGCCTGCCCGTAGCCGACCGGCTGCTGGCCGATGGCGTGCCCTTCGCCTTTGGCACCGGCTTCGGCGACCAGGCCGACCTGCCCGAGCACCTGTCCGGCGTGCCGATCATCAGCAAACCTTATTCGGAGAAGGCCCTGCGCGAGGCCCTGACCCACCGATCCTGAACGATCAGGACCGGTAGTCGCCGTTGATGGCGATGTATTGCTTGGTCAGGTCGCAGGTCCAGACGCTGGCGCTGGCCTTGCCGACGCCCACATCGATGGTGACCTCAAGCTCCTGGCGCTTCATGTAGGCGCTCATCTTGGCCTCGTCATAGGTGGGCGCGATGAGGCCGTCCTGGGCGGCCCAGTGCTCGCCGAAGCGGACAGACAGCTCGTCCCGGTTCACCGGCTCGTCGACCTTGCCCACGGCCATGACAATGCGGCCCCAGTTGGCGTCCTCGCCGGCAAAGGCGGTCTTGACCAGCGGGCTTTCGGCCACCGACCGGGCGATCCTGCGGGCCGAAACCGGGTTCTCGGCCCCGGCCACGGTGATCTTGACGAACTTGGTCGCCCCCTC
>NCDQ01000100.1 GCA_002280275.1 Caulobacter vibrioides
CTCCCCCTCCTGGGCGCGGATGGCCCGGGTCGCGGCCAAGCCGTCCATCACCGGCATCTGCATGTCCATGAGAATGACGTCGAAGGCTTCGGACGCCATGGCCGCCACGGCCTGGGCGCCGTTCTCGACGACGGTCACAGCGGCGCCGCAAGGCTCGAGGATCAGTTGCACCACGCGCTGGTTGATCGGGTGGTCTTCGGCCAGCAACACCTTCAACCCCTCGTTCCAGACGCCCGTGCCGGCGCTGTCGCTATCGGCCTCCTGCGCGAGTTCGGCCCGGCTCAACGGCAAGACGACCCTAAAGAGGCTGCCGGCTCCGGGCCTGGAGCGCGCCGTGATATCACCGCCCATCATCTCGACCAGGCTCTTGCTGATCGACAGACCCAGACCCGACCCACCAAAACGGCGCGTGATCGTCCCGTCGGCCTGGCTGAAGCGCTGGAAGATCATGTCGGCCTTGTCGGCGTCGAAACCCACACCAGTGTCCTCGACCTCGACGCAAAGGCGCGGCGCCTGACCGTCGCCCGCCTCTTTCACATCGACCCGAACGGTCACCTCGCCCTGATCAGTGAACTTTACCGCGTTGGACAGCAGATTGCTCAGAATCTGGCCGATCCGCACGCTGTCGCCCAGAAAGCCCCCGCTCGCTGTCTGGCTTCGCTCCAGACGCACCGCCACGCCCTTATCCTTGGCCCGCAGGCGCGCGACATCCAGAAGCCCGTCAAGCAGAGCGGCCAGATCGAAGGCGTGGGTCTGGATGGCGATTTGGCCCGCCTCGATCTTCGAAACGTCAAGGATGTCGGACACCAGCCGCTCAAGGGTCTCGCCCGAGCGCCGGATCATATCGACCATCTCCGCCTGCTTGGCCGAGAGCGGCGTGTCACCCAGCGCGGCGGCGAGCGCGATGACGCCGTTCAGCGGCGTGCGGATCTCATGGCTCATATTGGCCAGGAAGTCGTTCTTGGCCCGGTTGGCGGCCTCGGCCGCGTCACGCGCTTCGGCCATCTCGGCCTGGATCCGCAGCCGCTCTGTGACGTCCCGCGCCACGCCAAACACCAGGTCGTCGCAACGCCGGGCGCGCCATTCCAGCTGGCAGTAGCCGCCGTCGGCGCGCCGGTAGCGGTTCACAAAGCCATTGACCTCACCCAAGGTGTCCGCCTGCTCCATGTGAGCGTGGGTGATCGCAAGGTCGTCGGGGTGTAGCAAAGGCAGGAAGCTGGCGCCTTCCAGGGTCTCGACCGGATAGCCCAGGACCGTCTCCCAGGCCTGGTTCACCTTGACGAACCGGCCCTGCATGTCGCGGATGCACAGCAGGTCGGCTGAGACGTCGAAGAAGTTCGCGAGGTTTCGCGCAGTCTCCAGGGCCTGTTCGGCCAGAAGCCTCGCCCGCGCCTCGCTGGCCGCCAGCGCCTTCTCCGCGCGTCGTCGATCTATAGCGAACGCCGCCATCTGGGCGGCCGCCTCTATGAAGGCGATGTCTTCCCTGTTGGGCGAGCTGATCTCGCGGTGATAGATCGCGAAGGTGCCGGCCACCGCGCCGTCGGACGTCTTGATCGGCTCGGACCAGCAGGCGGCCAAGCCCGCCTCCGCCGCCAGGTCCTGATAGCCGACCCAAAGCGGACTGGACTGAATGTCGTCGACCGTCACCCGGCGCCCGAGATAGGCCGCCGTCCCGCAGGAGCCGACCGACGGGCCGATCTCAACACCCTCGATCGCCTCATTGTAGAAGCTGGGCAGGCTGGGCGCCGCGCCCATGATCAGCCGGCGGCGATCGGCGTCGAGCAGCAGGATGCTGCAGAGGATCTTGGGGTCCTCGGCCTCCACGGCCTGCACGATGGCCTTGAGCGCCAGCGCCAGAGGTTTGCCGCCGGCGATGAGGTTCATCGTTCGCCGAAAGGCGCGGTGGGCGGTTGTTCGACTCATGGTGGTGTCTCCGAGGGCTGACCTTGCCACGAGCGGCGAGATCGGGCGATCGGATCCGAGCCTCGAAGTCGCCGCAGGGGCGCGACACAACGGCGCGTAGACCTCCGCCCCGTGTCGTTCCGACTCGAATGGGGCCCGCCCCGCCGCATCTTCGGCGGGGCGGGATCCGTCTTACTTGGCCTCGCGCTTGGGCGCGTTCTTCACGTACTTGTCCATCCACTGGGCCATTTCCCACAGGGTGTGGCCGGTGGACTCCCGCGCGCGATAGCCGTGGGCTTCGTTGGGCAGGGTCACGTAACGGACCGTCGCCCCCGCGCCCTTCAGCGCAGCGTAGAAGCGCTCGCTCTGCACCGGGAAGGTGCCCGAGTTATCGTCGGCCTCGCCGTGGATCAGCAGGATCGGGTCCTTGATGTTCGGGGCGTAGGTGAACGGGCTCATCTTCGTATAGGTGTCGGTCGCCTCCCAGTAGGTGCGCTGCTCGGCCTGGAAGCCGAACGGCGTCAGCGTGCGGTTATAGGCGCCCGAGCGAGCGATGCCGGCCCGGAACAGACGCGTGTGAGCCAGCAGGTTGGCGGTCATGAACGCGCCATAGCTGTGGCCGCCCACGGCGATCCGATCCCGGTCCGCGACCCCCATGGCGACCACCGCGTCCACGGCGGCCCGGGCGTCGGCGGTCAGCTGCTCGATATAGGTGTCGTTCGGCTCGGCGCCGTTCTGGCCGATGATCGGGAACGCCGGGTTGTCGAGGATGGCGTAGCCTTGGGTCAGCAGGAACAGGTGGCTGGAGCCGCCCGGCCGGGTGAAGCGGTTGCCCGAATCCACCGTCTGGCTGGCCACGGCCGCGTCGGTGAACTCGGCCGGATAGGCCCACATCAACAGCGGCAGCGGGCCGTCCTTGGCCTTGTCATAGCCCGGCGGCAGGTAGAGCACGCCCGACAAGGTCACGCCGTCGGCGCGCTTATAGGTGATGGTCTGCTTGGTGACGCCGGCGAACTGAGGGGCGCGGTCCGGGAAGCTGGTCAGGGCCTTGGCCTTGGCGCCCGGGGCGACGGCGTGGATGTAGTAGTTCGGCTGCTCCTTGGCGCTTTCGCGGCGGGTGATCACCGTCTTGCCCGCCTCGTCGGCCAGAGCGACCGGGACCTGATAGTACGGCGCCTGGGCTTGCCAGAGCTTAGTCACCTTGCCGTCGGCCAGCGACATGCGGCCCACGAACGGAAACTCGCCCTTGGCCGAGGCGCCGTCGCCGACCACGAACACCGACTTGCCGTCCGGGGTGAAGTGCAGCAGGTCCTCGCCCTTGGCGTCGCGACGGGTCAGGACGCGGCCCGGATCGTTGTAGCGGTCCTGGTAGTTGCGATCGACGATGACGCGGCCCGTCCCCGGCTTGGACGGATTGACGGCGATGAGCTTCTGGTTGCGGGTCTGCCACCAGCGGCTGGTCACGAGGGCCAGATCATCGCGCCCCCACTCGATGCCGCGATAGCGCTGCTCCAGGTCGATCAGCTTGGTCGGGGCCCCGGCGAAGGGCGCGGCCTGCATGAAGACGCTATCGTGGATCGCCACCTTCTTGCGCGGCTCGCCGCCGTCCTGGGCCTCGGCCCACACCAGGGTGGCCGGGGCGTCGGCGCGCCACGAGACCGAGCGCACGCCGGTCGGCACGGCGTCGAAGGCGGCGGGCAGGTTGTCGGTCAGCGGACGGTCGACGAGGGTCTTCACCGGCTGGCCGTCGATCGTCGAGACCGCGATCTCGGTCGGGAATTGGCTAGCGGGGACGAGGTAGCTGTACGGACGCTTCAGGCGGTTGGTCAGCACGTACTTGCCGTCGGGCGAGACGCCAAAGCCCGAGATGACGCCCGGCTTGCCCACGGCGGTCGTCTTGCCGTCGGCCAGGTCCACGCGAGTCAGCTGCGAGGTGAAGTAATAGTCGAACAGCGCCTCGTCATGGGCGTTGGTCAGCAGGTCCTGATAGGTGCGGATCGCCGCGGTGCGGCCCTTGGACTCCTGAATGGTCGGTCCCGTGGGCGTCAGGTCCTTGGCCGGCGGGGCGCCGCGCCCGGCCACCACGGCCAGGACCAAGAAGCCCGAACCGTCCGGCAGCCAGTCATAGCCCGCGCCGAACACGCCGCTGATGGCGACGTCCGAGGCCTTGCGGGCGGTCGCGGCCTTCACGTCCACGACCCACAGTTCCAGGCTCTCCTTGCCGTCCATGATGAAGGCCATCTTGCCGCCGTCGGGCGACCAGCTGGGCGCCAGGAAGCGCGCGCCGGCCGGCAGGGCCACAGCCCGCGTCTTGCCGGTCGCCACGTCCTGGAACGACAGGGCGTTCATCCAGGCCGAACGGGCCTCGATCGGACCGTTGTTGCGCGGATTGATGCGATAGCCGCCCAGCCGAAGGATCGGTTCAGACACCGCCGCGATCGAGGGAAGGTTCTCGCGGCCCAGCTGCGCCAGAACCTTGCGGTCGGGGCTGACGGCGATGCTCGGCGTCGGGGCCGCATCCAGGATCTGCGCGATCGGCGCGGGCGGCGCCTTGTAGACGTCGGCGGCCAGCGCCGCGCCCGAGGACAGCGCCGCGATGGCGACCGAGGCGGCCAGCGCGATCGCCCGGCGCCGGAAGGAAGTCTGCAACATGGAAAGCCCCTCACCTGAAACGCGCGCCCTGATCCGGCGCGTCAATCGGGGGGCATGATTATGCAGGCGCAAGCCCTAAGGAAACTGATTTCAGTCGCCATCCAGCGTAAAACACGCCGCCTGCACACCATTTTTTGCGCGGAAGCGTAGAATTTGATTTCCCCGGCGCCACATCGTGTCACCGGGGAAATCTGACAACACCTAAGGCTTGCGGACCACCGCTCCGCCCTTCATCACAAAGACCGGCTTTTCCAGCGTGGTGACGTCCGCAAGCGGATCACCCGTCACCGCGATCATGTCGCCATAGCGCCCCACGGCCACCTGACCGACATCCTTGCTGCGGCCCAGCGCCTCGGCTGCGGTCAGGGTCGCCGACTGGATCGCCTGCAGGGGCGTGGCGCCATAGCGGACCATCACCGCGAACTGCTTGGCGTTATCGCCGTGCGGATAGATGCCCGCGTCGGTGCCGTAGACCATCTTGACCCCGGCCTTCAGCGCCTTGCGGAAGTTCTCGCGCTGGATCTCGCCGATGTCGCGGTCCTTGCGCAGATTGTCTTCCAACACGCCGTTCTTCTTGCCCTCGGCCTGGGTGTAGTCGGTGTTGTAGATGTCCATCGAGAAGTAGGCGCCCTTCTGGACGGCCAGCTTGACGCCCTCGTCATCGACCAGGCTGGCGTGCTCGATGGTGTCGACCCCGGCCCGCACGGCCTCGCGGATGCCCGAGGCGCCGTGGGCGTGGGCGGCGACCTTGATGCCCGCCATGTGCGCCTCGTCGACGACCGCCTTGATCTCCTCATAAGTCATCTGCTGCTGACCCGGCTCGTTGCCGCGCGAGAAGACCCCGCCCGTGGCGCAGATCTTGATCACCTGAGCGCCGTACTTCTTCAGCGTCCGCACGGCTTTGCGCGCCTCGTCGGGGCTGTCGCTGTTGAAGGGGTTCTTCTGGTCCATGTGCAGGGCCTTCTGGAACGGATGCCGTACAGTCTGGGTGTGGTGCTGGACGGTTTGATCTGGCGAACGGGCCCGCTGGTTCTGCAACTGGCCTTGAGCCTTGCGGTCATCGGTCAGATGATGGGGGCGGGGTATGTCGTCGGGTTTCTGGCGCTCGCTGTCGGGTTTGTCGGTGTGAGCTGGTTGGGGTTTCAGCGGCAGATCCGGGTGGCGCGCGTACACAATGAAAATCTCGCTCAATCCAGTCAAAGGCTTGGCGATGTCCTTAAAAATGCCCGGCGCGTGGTGTCCAACGGGGCGATTCCCCATGAAGTCAAAGGTGTGGAAGAGACGTTCGATCTGCGCGAACGCTCCGAGGCCGGCGTCAATGGGTCTTTGTCGCAGTTGAGCGGGATGCAGTGGCTGGTGATGGCGCTCGCGCTGGGCGCTGTCATGGCGATGGGGGGGCGCGACGTACTGCTCGGGCGGATAACGACGGGCGACTTCGTCCTGCTGCAGGCCTATGCGATCCGTCTTTCCTTACCGCTCTCGACAGTGGCCTTTGTGCTCAGTCAGAGCGCCAGCGCGCTTGCCACTTTGAGCGAGGTTCTGGGCCTGCAAGGTTCGGTGCCGGCGCCGATCCTCCCACCCCGCCAACCAAAGCCCGCGACCGTAACGGTTGATGGCGTGTCGTTTTCCTATGGCCCTGGCCGTGCGCAGCTTCAGGACATAAGCGTGGACTTTCCGGCGGGCTCCATCAGCGTCATTGTTGGCGCCAATGGGTCCGGTAAGTCGACGCTGGCGCAACTGATTGCCGGTCAACTTGTGCCAGATCACGGACGGATCTTCGCCTATACAGGCCGAAGCGCCACAGATTGCCCCACAGCGGCTGCCGGGTCGGTCCTGTATATTCCGCAGCGGACGTCGCTGTTTAACCGCACGCTTCGGTCCAATCTTCTCTATCCGCCCACGCAGTTGCGGGACACTGACGCCTTGGTCCACCTGCAGGCCTGGGGGTTTCAGTCGGATGGGCGGGCCATCGATCTCGACCTGCCGGTCGGCGAGGGCGGGAGCGCGCTGTCGGGTGGACAGGTGCAAAAGGTCGAACTGGCGCGATTGCTGGGTATGCGGGCGTCTTGCCTCATCCTGGATGAAGCCACTTCTGCACTCGATCCAGTCAGTGAAGGGCGGGTGATGGCCGATCTGGTTGCTACCCACGGATCACGGACGACTTTGATTTTCGTCAGTCATCGGGTCGAAATGGCGGAACGGGCAGATCAGGTGGTGTGGATGGACGGTGGTCGCGTGATGGCGGTTGGGTCTCATTCCGACCTTATACAGCGCAGGGAATACCGGCAGCTATGGAACCTTCAACACTACTAGGATTAGGTTTTGCGACGAAGTGATGCTTCGCGTCGGGCGCGAGCCCAAGCTCATCGCCTATACCACCGAGCTCGACGCACGCGCCGAACAGGCGGGCGAGGCGCCGATACCGGCGCTCCGTCGGCTGCTGCATGCGCGTACGCTCATCTATTTCGCGGTCTGGTGCGCGATCGGCATCGGCATGCTGGCAGTGCTCGACGGGCGCACGCGGCTCGATCTCAGCGTGCTGCAGACGCGCAACCCGCTCTGGGTACGCCTCAGCGACGGCCAGATCCGCAACACCTATCAGGTCAAGATCCGCAACCTCGA
>NCDQ01000558.1 GCA_002280275.1 Caulobacter vibrioides
GCATAGAGCTCAAAGCGCTCGGCCACGCGCGGGTCGGCGTCCTTGGGGCGGGCCAGGGCCGCTTCGCTGATCGGGTATTCGCAGAGGATCGTGGCCCGACCCTCGCCCAGGCGAGGCTCGACCTTCTCGACGATGATGCGGCTGAAGATGTCGGCCCAGCCGTCGTCCTCGGCCACCCGGATCCCCGCCTTGCGAGCCTCAGCGGCCAGGGCGTCGCGGTCGGTTGAACCGTCCGCCGCCACGCTGGCCAGGAGGTCGACGCCCGCGTGTCGCGCAAAGGCCTCGGCCACCGACAGGCGCTCCGGCGCGGCGAACGGATCGCAGGTCATGCCCCGGAAGGCAAAGCGCGTGGTCTCCGCCGTCTCGGCGGCCAGGGCCAGGAGGGTGGCGCAGTCGTCCATCAGGGTCTGGTAGGGCGCGGCGGCCCGGTACCACTCCAGCATGGTGAACTCCGGATGATGCAGCGGCCCGCGCTCTCGGTTGCGCCAAACCTTGCCCAGGCTGAAGATCTTCTCTTCGCCCGCCGCCAGCAGCTTCTTGCAGGCGAACTCCGGCGAGGTGTGCAGATAGAGCGGACTGGCCTCGCCCGCGATCGTCAGGGCCTGCGTGGCGAAGGCGTGCAGATGCGCCTCGTTGCCGGGCGAGACCTGCAGGGCGGCCGCCTCGACCTCCTCGAAGCCCTGCCGCTCGAACCAGGCGCGGAAGGCCTTGGTGATGCGGTTGCGCGCCAGCAGGAACGGCCGGCGGTCGGCGTGGACGCCGGCGCGCCACCAGGTCGAGGAAGCTAGGGACAAGGCTGTAAAACCGAAGAGGCTGGAGATTTCGCCCCTTTCGCTATACGAGGGCGCTCACGGATCAATAGCACGAACGCGCCCGCGGCCTCGCGCGCGCTTTCATCCAAGGAACGTAACTACGTGAAGGTCGCAGCCAGCTCGCTCCGCAAAGGCTCTGTCGTCGACATGGACGGCAAGCTCTATGTCGTCCTGAGCGCCGAAAACATCCACCCCGGCAAGGGCACCCCGGTGACCCAGCTGAACATGCGCCGCATCTCGGACGGCGTGAAGGTTTCGGAGCGCTATCGCACGACCGAGCAGGTCGAGCGCGCCTTCGTCGACGACCGCAACCACACCTTCCTGTACAGCGACGGTGACGGCTATCACTTCATGAACCCGGAAACCTACGACCAGCTCGTGGCCACCGAAGAAGTGATCGGCGACGCCGCCCCGTACCTGCAGGAAGGCATGACCGTCATCCTGTCGACCCACAACGACGTGCCGATCGCCATCGACCTGCCGCGCACCGTGGTCCTCGAGATCGTCGACACCGAACCGTCGGTGAAGGGCCAGACCGCCAGCTCGTCCTACAAGCCGGCCGTGCTCAGCAACGGCGTCAAGACCACCGTGCCGCCGTACATCACCGCGGGCACCAAGGTCGTCATCCTGACCGAAGACGGCTCGTACGTGGAACGCGCCAAGGACTAGGTCCTTCGCTTCCGGAAGACGAAAGGCCCGACGGGAAACCGCCGGGCCTTTTCTTTTGCGTCAGCCTAGAGGCCGATCGCTTCCAGCTGGGCGGGGCTCAT
>NCDQ01000559.1 GCA_002280275.1 Caulobacter vibrioides
GTCCACGACGATGACCTCGGCGTGCTTGCGCAGCACGCGCCAGTAGTCCGGTGACGGGATCACGTGGGCCTGCTGCCGGCCCCGCAGGGCCCCACGGGTCAAACGCGCCACCCACAAGCGGGGACCGCCAACGCTATGGCCGACCAGATACTTGGCGTCCGGCCAGACCCCGCCCTCGGGACGCGGCGCGGGCGGCTGCACGGTGAAGAAAACCGACCCATCCGGCGAGGCGGAGACTGGCGGCCCTAGCGGACCGTAGCGCTGGGGGTCCGCCGCCAAGGCGTGAAATTGAGTGGGATCGTTCAGATCAAGGTCGACCAGCCAGGTCTTACGACCCGCGCGACGCGCGGCGAAGCGGGCGAATTCGCGGGCGACCGTCGAGGTCCCCTCCCCCCGCCGCGCCGCCACGAACTGAACGACGTGCGGACGCCCAGCCGGGGGCGCGCCCAGCGCGCTCCACAACTCCGTCATCTCGACGTTCAAATCCACCATCTACCGAATCGCTACGCGGCCAGGACTTCGCAAGGTGCGACATTAACCCTGCGAGCGAAAGGCGACGAAAGCGCTCACCGCTTGACGGCCGCCGTCGCCAGCACCGGCATCCCCAAGGTGCGCGAGGCCGAGGCCGGGGTCTGCAGGCCCGGACGCAGGAACATCCGCACCAGACCCGCGCAGAGGGCGGTGAAACCAGCGAACATGATCGCCAGGGCCAGGACGGGCTTCTTCAGGCTCTTGCCGGTCGACGGCGCCACGGCGCGCTGGACGATGCGGATGTTGTCGCTGCTCTCGGCCGACATCTGCCGCTGGGCCTCGTCCTGCTGTTCCTTAACGGTGAAGTCGCGGACGTTCGAGGACAGGACGTCGCGGTCGCGCGACAGCTCGTTGAACTGCGGCTCCAGTTGCGCCAGGCGCAGGAGGCGCGCGTTCACGTCGGTCACCTGCTGGGCGTAGGCGGCCTGCGACTGCTGCAAGGCGGCGACCTCGGCGCGCAGATCGTTGCGGGTGGTGGCCAGAGTCTGCCAGATCGGATTGGGCCCGCTGCGGCGGGCGCCCTCGCCGGCGGTGCGACCGGCCGCCAGACCCGCCTCCAGCTGGGCGATCTGGGCGTTGATGTCGATCACCGGCTGGGCGTTGGGCGTGTATCGCGACAGCAAGCCTTCCCGGTCGAGCTTCAGCTGCGCCAGCTTGGTCGAGGCCGACATGTCGGTGTCGCGGTAGAGGATCGTCTCGGCCGGCGTACGCGCCAGCTCGGCCTCGACAGCCGCGAGGCGCCCCGTGCGTTCCTGAAGCTGAGCGTCGACCGCATACTTCTGCTGTTCGACCTGAGCCTGCAGCTGGGTGAGCGCGGTCTTCTGGGCGTTGAAATCGCCGATGTCATTGGTGATCAGGAAGGACTGATAGGCCGTGTCCGCTTCGGACAGCTTCTGGGAGAAGATGTCGCGCTGACGCTGCAAAACGCGGTTGTCGCCGCCGATCAGCAGGGTTCGGCGGTAGATCAGATACTCTTCGAGCAAGGTATTGAGCACCTTCTCGGCCATCTCGGGGCTCTGGTGCTGATAGCTCAGGCGGATGATCG
>NCDQ01000560.1 GCA_002280275.1 Caulobacter vibrioides
GGCAGCGATCGGCGATCGCTACCGTGGTCGCCACCGCATCCAGGTGCTTGGCGAACAGGCGCTCGATCTCGGCGGGGGCCTTCAAATAACGGTCAGCGTGACGATCACGCTTAAACCCGACGTCATCGATCGTCGTGCCCTCGCGGATGCAGGTGACGACGTCCTGAAGCATTCGGCGCGACGGCTCATGGAAAAGAACCCGGTTGGTGACGACGGGAGTGACGCCGGCCGCCCGGGCCATCTGCTCGAGCCGATATAGTCGCAAGGCGTCGCCCGGCCGCCGCCGCAAGGTCAGGGCCAGGTGCGCGTCAGACCCGAAGATCGCGGCGACCTTCTTCAGCTGCAGAGCGCAAAGATCGTCAGCCATGTCCGGCACGAGAATGGCAATCAGGCCTTCGGCGTGAGCGGCCACGTCATCCAGGTCCAGGTCGCAGTCGCCCTTGCCGGCACGCTGCTTGCCCAGCGACAGCAGCCTGCAGAGCCGCGAATAGGCGGGCCGATCGGTGGGCAAAACCACAAGGGTCGTACCGTCGCGAAGGGCCAGCTCACACCCGACGATCAGCCGAACGCCCGTGGTCTTGGCGGCGATATGGGCGCGGACGATGCCGGCTAAGCTGTTGCGATCGCAGACCGCCAGCGCCTCATAGCCCTGGGCGGCGGCCTGATCGAAAAGCTCCCCTGGCGAGGAGGCGCCGCGCAGCAACGAAAAATGCGACGCGCACTGCAGCTCGACATAAGCGCCGTTCACGCGAAGATCCCGGCGATGAACCAGCGCTGCGTGCCGGTCGCCGGATCCTCGCCATCGCCGTCGCGATAAAGCCAGAAGCGCTCTCCAGCCTCGTCCTCGACCTGGTAGTAGTCGCGTGACCGGGCCAGTTCGGCGTCCGCCTTCCACCACTCGCCAAACACCCGCTCCGGCCCGTCCGCGCGGCGCACCCGCCGGCGTATGCCGCGCCAGGTGAAGGCGGCAGGGGGCGCGTCGGGCAACAGGGCCACCGTCTCCACCGGCTCTGGCCGGGCAAAAAGCCGCGTCGGCCGTGGCCAATCCAGCGGCCAGGAAAATTCTTCCACCGACGCCAGCGCCGGCGCCGCCCTCACGGACCGCTCGGGCAGGTCACTCTCGGCTGACGCAAGGCGAAAGACGTGGTCTGCGCCCAGACGGTTGCTCAGCGTGTCGACCAGGGCTGAAAGATCCGTAGGCCCGTCGGGATCGCCCAGGCTTTCGGTCTGCTTGAACACCAAGGATTCCGCCCCTGGGGCGGCGAGGATGATCTTCTCCACGTCAAAGCCTGGATCGACGTTCTCCAGCTTCTCGCAAAGCAGCCGCGCCAGGCGCTTTGCGTCCCGGGTCGGTGCGGCCATGGCGATCCTGGCCGTCTCGGTGCGATTATCCACCCGCACGAAATAGGCGTCCAAGCGCCGCGCGCCGAGACTGACGGCTTCCAGCGCGGCGCAGAGGTCCGCGACCAGCTGGGTGAGGTATCGCGCCATGGTCTCAGGCGCGCCGATCGGCTCAGCGAAGGCTCGGCGCGCCGTCAGGGTCTCTGGCGCCACGACCGGCTCGATCGGCTCGGC
>NCDQ01000101.1 GCA_002280275.1 Caulobacter vibrioides
TGCGCGTGGCGGGAAGCGGCGTCGAGCCGCCGGCGGCAGGCCAAGGCCTGCCCGCAGGGTCGCGCTGACTCCCGCCGATCCTTCCGTCATCCCGTCACGTCCCTCAGGCGCGGCGCCCGGTCCGAGCCCGGATGAGTCGCCGCTATCCCGCATAATCTAAGGGCTCGCCGCGCGTCTGGCGATGGCGGCGCGCCCCGAACGCAGGATTTCGGTCGACCGTAACGCCCACGCCACGGACCGTGATCAGGCCTCCTTGGTCAACGCCCGATGCACGGCCGCCCACGGGGCGTAGAAGATGGCTTGGACCACCGCGCTAAACAGCGCAGCAATCACGCCAATCACAGCGGCCCACGGCCACACGTCGCGCAGGATGTCCAGCGGCGGGCGCGCCATGAAGGCCTCGAACCCCCCGTCGCCATGCAGCGCCGCCAGCGATCCGCCAGCCGCGAAGACCGTCCCCAGCAGCACCGCGGCGACCAGAATCTCGACACCGATCACGAACACGACGACCAGCAGCGCCACGCCCAGCAGGCGCCAGCCCTGGCCCTTGGTGAGCGCCCAGGACTCGAAGAGTCGGAACTGGTTGTCGACGAAGGTTATCGGGGCGGCCATCGACAGGCGCAGAGCCACCCACACCAGGACCACCGCGGCAACCGCCGCGCCGGCGAAGGCCGTGCCCACCGCCGCCATCGCGCCGTTCTCGCCGCCGCTGACGCCCGCCACCGCCGCCAGGACCGCGATCACCAGGGCCACGACGAAGACGACGATCATCATCAGCACCTGCTCGACCAGCAGCAGCAGGGTCAGCCACAGCTCGCGCGAACCGATCCGCAGATACGCCCACGAGGACTGGTTCGGGGTCAGGACGGCGCGGAACACCGCCGCGCAGAATACTCCCTTGATGAAGGACGACCACAGCCAGAACAGCAGGTTCACCGCCGTCATGCCCGATTGCGCCTGCATCATCTGGCGCATGAACTCGGGATCTGGCGCGCCCTCCTTCTGGGTCAAGGCCATCTGCACGAACTGCTGAAACTGCGGCCCCAGCGCCAGGAAGGCCAGGATCGCCGGGATCACCATCCCAACGGCCAGGGCCAGCGCCCAGCCGACTACCGCCAAAGGCTTGCGTCCGATGACACCGAAGCCGGCTGTCGCCGCCTCGGTCACTGAAAACCTCGCCATGTCCCCTCCCCATGCTCGCCCGGCGCGCAGGGCCCGGCCCAGGATCGTGAGCCTACACGAGGTTTCGCCAAACGACAGCCGGGGGTATAGGGCGCGCCATGACCATGAACTCGACCTACCAACCTGTCCACGTCATTGGCGGAGGCCTCGCCGGTTCTGAAGCCGCCTGGCAGATCGCCCAAAGCGGCGTGCCGGTGATCCTGCACGAGATGCGCAAGGACGACGCCACCGGCAAAGTCATCACCGACGCTCACCAGACCGACGGTCTGGCCGAGATGGTGTGCTCCAACTCGTTCCGCTCGGACGACTGGCAGTTCAACGCCGTGGGCCTGCTGCACGCCGAGATGCGCAAGCTGGACAGCCTGATCATGGCCTGCGCCGACCAGCATCAGGTGCCCGCCGGCGGCGCCCTGGCCGTCGACCGCGACGGCTTCTCGGGTGAGGTCACCAAGCGCCTATCGCAGCATCCGCTGGTCACCATCGTCCGCGAAGAGATCGCCGGCCTGCCACCGGCGGAGTGGGACAACGTCATCGTCGCCACCGGCCCCCTCACCTCGCCGGCTCTGGCCCAGGCGGTCCTGGACCTGACCGGCGAAGGCCAGCTGTCGTTCTTCGACGCCATCGCGCCGATCATCCACTTTGAGTCCATCAACATGGACATCGCCTGGCGCCAGTCGCGCTACGATAAGGAAGGCCCTGGCGGCGACGCGGCCGCCTACATCAACTGCCCGATGAACAAGGCGCAGTACGAGGCCTTCATCGACGCCCTGCTGGCCGGTCCCAAGTCCGAGTTCAAGGAGTGGGAGAACGTCCCCTATTTCGACGGCTGCCTGCCGATCGAGGTGATGGCCGAGCGCGGTCGCGAGACCCTGCGCCACGGCCCGATGAAGCCCGTCGGCCTGACCAATCCGCGCGATCCGCTGGTCAAGGCCTACGCCATCGTCCAGCTGCGCCAGGACAACGCGCTGGGCACGCTGTGGAACATGGTCGGCTTCCAGACCAAGCTGAAGCACGGCGTCCAGGCCGAGACCTTCCGCATGATCCCGGGCCTGGAGGACGCCCAGTTCGCCCGCCTGGGCGGCCTGCACCGCAACACCTTCATCAACTCGCCCAAGCTGCTGGACAAGTCGCTGCGCATGAAGGCGATGCCGCGTCTGCGTTTTGCTGGTCAAGTGACGGGCGTCGAAGGCTATGTCGAGAGCGCCGCCATGGGGCTGCTCACCGGCCGCTTCGCCGCCGCCGACCGCAAGGGCGCGCCGATCGACGCCCCGCCGCCGACCACCGCCCTGGGGGCTCTGGTCGAGCACATCACCGGCGGTCACCTGGAGGCCGGCAATGGGCCGGGCAGCTTCCAGCCGATGAACATCAACTATGGCCTCCTCCCGCCGCTGGAGGCCCCGAAGGTCGACGAGGACGGCAAGAAGATCCCGCTCAAGGAACGTGGTCGCGCCAAGAAGCGGCTGATGAGCCTGCGGGCCCTGAAGGACCTGGACGCCTGGGTGGCCTGAAGGCGGCTCAAGTCGCAGCGGGCCGGCGCAGGCCGCGCGTGGCCTTGTCCTGCGGATAGAAGCGGAAGCCCTTGAGGATGATCTTGAGGGCTTCCCAGTGGATCGCCACGAGGATGCCGGCGACCTGCCAGGGATGGCCCAGCAAGGCCTTGAGGATGGCGCCGTCCGTCAGGCTTCGCCGTTCGCCGGCGAACGTGGCCGAGAGAATGACGCCGCCCTCATCGAGCACGTCAACGCCGACGCTGACCGCTTCGGCCGGCGGCTTGGTCTCGAAGTCATAGCGCAGGTTCATCGGCAAGAAGGGCGAGACGTAGAACGCTTTGCCCGCCTCCTGCTCGACCCAGCCGTCGAGACCGAGGCGCGCGGGCATCACATAGTCGTGGCGCTGGCCGAAGGTGTTGCGCACCGCATGGACGGTGGCGACCAGACGATCCTGCCCGTCGTGGCAGAAAAAGACCGTCAGCGGGTTGAACCCCTTGCCGAGGATGCGCGGCATGGTCAGGACCCGGATGGTCGCGACACCCTTGGCCAGGCCATGGGCCGACAGCTTGGCCAGGATCTCGTCCTTCAGCGTTGCGTTCGGGTCGTCGAGGTGGTCGTGATCGTGAAACCCGACCAGGTTCCAGGCTTTGCGCGAGAACAGCCGAAGCCGCGCGCTCAGCGCCTCGACCTCATCGAGGTCGAGCAACAGCATGAAGACGCCATAGCGCAGGTGATGGCGCTTGGGACGGGTCCGGTCGTGGACGACATGGCCCGCATAGAGCGCCGAGCGGGAGCTCACGCAACCAGCTCACGGTCAGCGGCCTGATCGGCCACGTCGAGGACGATGCGGCCCGACGGGTTGGGCACGAGCCAGGGGCGACGCACGCCGCCGAGCTGCTCGGCGACCGCCAGTCCCGCCTGCAGGCCGTCCTCGTGGAAGCCCGATCCGAAATAGGCGCCGCAGAACCAGGTGCGACGACGACCCTGCAGAGCCCACAGGCGACGCTGGGCCAGCATGGCCGGACCGTCGAACAGCGGGTGCTCATAGACCTGGTCGTGCATCAGGCCGGCGGGGTCCTGCATCGGGTTCAGCGACAGGAAGTAGGGCCGCTCGACGCCCAGGGGCTGCAGGATGTTCATCCAGTAGGTGACGCCGCCCTCGCCATCCTGGCCGCGCCGACCGACGTGGTTCCAGCTGGCCCAGGCGCTGCGGCGACGCGGCATCAGGGCCGGATCGCTGTGCAGCACCGCGCGGTTACGGCTGTAACGGAACGCGCCGAGCAGCTCGCGTTCCTCTGCGCTCGGCGCGGCCAGCATCGACAGGGCCTGGTCGGCGTGCGCGCCGATCACCACGTGATCAAAGGCCCGGGTCTCGCCGGTCGCATCCTCGATCTTCACGCCGTCCGGCCCGCGATGGATCGCCTTCACCGGGCGCCCGGTCAGGATCGGTCCCGAAACGCCGGCGGCCAGCTTTTCGACATAGCGCTTCGAGCCGCCCACGACGGTGCGCCAGATCGGGCGCTTGTCGATCGGCAGCATCAGGCCGTGATTATCGAAGAAGCGCAGGAGCGCGGCGGCCGGGAACTCGCGGATGTCGCGAAGCGAAGCCGACCAGATGGCGGCGGCCTGCGGCAGCAGGTGATCTTCCTGGAACGCGCGGCCATAGCCCTGGCGGCGCAGATAGTCGTCCAGCCGGCACAACCCACCCTGCTCCAGGTCCGCAGGGATATTGCGGCCCTCGCGGTAGAAGCGCACGACGTCCAGCAGCATCTTGATGAAGCGCGGGTTCACGGCGTTGCGCTTCTGGGCCAGCAGCTTGGTGCTGGAGTATTCTAGGGCGCCGCCATCCAGCGAAACGCCGAACGACATGTCGGTCTCGGTCGTCTCGACGCCGAGATGCCGGAACAGAGCCGTCAGGTTCGGATAGTTCGGCTCATTGTAGACGATGAAGCCGGTGTCGACCGCCACGCCCTCGGCGACGATGGTGTTGGCGTGGCCGCCCAGCCGGTTGTCCGCCTCGTACAGCGTCACGTCGTGCCGGTGGGACAGGAGCCATGCGGCGGAGAGGCCGGACACGCCGGAGCCTACGACGGCCACAGACTGACGGGGAACGAGGTTGACCAAGACAATCTCCCAGCGCGCCAAGGCGGCGCTGGTGAGAGTTACGCAAGCTCGCGGCGGTCGGACGCATCCGAACAGCGCCTTGGCGCGTAACTGTAAGCGATCCTCCCGGAGATTGACGCATGAGCCTGGTGAAGACCGCGATCCACGCCTTCGAGGACGCGCCGATGCCCGACGTCGTGTCGCGCGCCGCCATCGACTTTCTGGTGGGCGACGCCCGCCGCCGCCTGCAACACGCGCCGTCCGACGCGACGTCGGCCTTCGCCCGGGAGATGGAGACGCGACCGATCGCGACCCATACCGCCAACGCCAACGAACAGCACTACGAGCTTCCCGCACCGTTTTTCGAGGCAGTGCTGGGCCCGAACCTGAAGTACTCTAGCGGACTCTATCCGCCGGGCGCGACCACCCTGGCCGAGGGCGAGGCTGCGGCGCTGCGAGAGACGGCAGAACACGCCGATCTCCTGGACGGGCAATCGGTCCTGGAACTGGGCTGCGGCTGGGGCTCGCTATCCTTATGGATGGCTTCACGGTGCCCCAACTCGAGCATCACCTCGGTGTCGAACTCGGCCTCGCAACGCGCCTTCATCGAGGGGCGCGCCGCAGAGCTTGGCCTGACCAACCTGACGGTGATCACCGCAGACATGAACGACTTCCAGACCGATCAGCGCTTCGACCGCGTGGTCTCGGTCGAGATGTTCGAGCACATGTCCAACTGGCGGGCCCTGCTGACCCGGGTGCGCGGTTGGCTCAAGCCGGACGGCCTGTTGTTCCTGCACGTCTTCACGCACAAGAACACGCCCTATCGGTTCGAGGTCGACGATCCCGCCGACTGGATCGCCCAGTACTTCTTCAGCGGCGGCGTGATGCCCAGCCACGATCTGCCCCGCCAGTTCCCCGATCTCTTCACTGTCGAGCGCGACTGGCGCTGGAGCGGCGAGCATTACGCCCGAACCGCCCGCCAGTGGCTGGAGAACTTCGACGCTCGCCGCGCCACGATCGATCCGATCCTCACCGAGGTCTACGGCAAGCACGCCACGGTTTGGCGCCGTCGCTGGCGCCTGTTCTTCCTGGCCACCGCCGGCCTGTTCGGCCATCGCGGCGGCGAGGAGTGGGGCGTCAGCCATTATCGGATGCGCCCGGTTCCTGCGGAGACAGCCCAATGATCCAGTTCGCCGTCGCCTATGTCGGGACCGCTCTGGCGATGCTGGTCCTCGACATCATCTGGCTGACCCAGATGGTCAACCGGCTCTATCAGCCCCGGATCGGCGAACTGCTGGCCGAAAAGCCGTCAATGCCGCCGGCCGTGATCTTCTACCTGCTCTATGTGGCGGGCATCGTCATCCTGGCGGTGATGCCAGCGCTGCGCGAGGGTGGCTGGAAGCGCCTGTTGGTCCACGCCGCCGTCTTCGGTCTCGTCGCCTATGCGACCTATGACCTGACCAATCAGGCCACGCTCAAGACCTGGTCGACCACGATTACCCTGGTCGACATGGCCTGGGGGACGTTCATCACGACGGTCTCGGCCTCGGCCGGCTACGCCGCAGCGCGCTGGTTCGCGGCGCGCTAAGAAACCCCTTATCGCCGATCATGACACCGCTTTCCCTTGTCTATGACACCGGTATCTATTAGCCCTATGACCGTTGAGGGCCGGCCGCACCGTAAGAAGAGCCAGGTCCACCTGTAACTCCGGGAGGGAACTGTGGAAGATCGTACCAACTCCAAGCGCATCCGTGCGTTGCTGGGCCAGGCCTCGTTGGGCGCCATGAGCGTGGCCGCCGCCCTGGCCCTGAGCGCCGGCGCCGCCTCGGCGCAGGAACAGACCGCCTCGCCCCCCGCCGCGGCGGAGGCTGAAGAAGTCGAAGCCATCGTCGTCACGGGCTACCGCGCGGCTCTGCAAAGCGCGCTGAACCTCAAGCGCAACTCCAACACGATGGTCGATGCGATCAACGCCGACGATATCGCCGACTTCCCCGACGCCAACCTCGCGGAATCGCTACAGCGCCTGCCCGGCGTGTCCATCGACCGGGAAAATGGCGAAGGCCGCACCATCACCGTCCGCGGCCTGGGTTCGGACTTCACCCGCGTTCGCCTGAACGGCCTGGAAGCCCTGTCCACGGCCGGCCCGTCGAACGCCGGCGACAGCGCCAACCGCTCGCGCGGCTTCGACTTCAACACCTTCGCCTCGGAACTGTTCAGCGCGCTGAAGGTCCAGAAGACCGCCTCGGCCGAGACTGACGAAGGCTCGCTAGGCGCCACGGTGGATCTGGAAACCGGACGCCCCCTGAACTTCAAGGGCCGTCGCCTCGCCCTCTCCCTGCAGGACGCCTACTACAAAAACGGCGACGCCAGGGCTTTGCTGCGCCAACCGGCACGTCGTGCAACAACGGCGTGATCCCCGGTGTCAACATCACCAACGCTGCGGTCTGTTCGGCCCTGACGGGCTCTGATCCGACCGCCTACGCGCTCGTGAACAACCCCACCAGCGCCACTGTCGTCGGTTCCGGCATCACCGCGCCGGGCCCGTTGACCCGCATCCCGGCGCTGGCCACCTTGAACCAGCAGGACCTCAGTCAAAAGCGCACCGGCTTGACCGGCGCCCTGCAATGGCGCCCGACCTCGCGCACGACCGTGTCGCTGGACTGGGTCTATTCAGAGCTGGAACAGAACTCGACCAACTACCAGGTGCAGACGGTCGGTCTGAACCGCAACAACACCGCCGCTAACTTCAACACCATCACCGCCGGCTCGTCAGCGGCGACCAAGCGCGGACTCTACGCCACCTGCACGGCGCGCGCGGCCACGGCAATCTTGGACGCCATCGACTGCGGCCAAGCCCTGAACGGCGGCGCGTTGGTTCCGGGGATGGGGTTCAGCTACAACCCCCACAACCTTGAACCCTACGACTACTACAATAATCCCGCATCCGTCGGGTACGTGGCCAACGCCACGGGCACGGCCATGCGGACCGAGTTCATCGGCCGCCCCTCGGTCAAACTGATCGACGCCAAGCTGAGCCCCAGCGGCGCCAACGCCGACTATCTAAAGCTTGGCAATGTCGACCTGCGCTCGGCGGCCGACGCAGCGTTCTTCACGACCTATTTCCGCCAGACCTCGCTGCGCCTGGACCACGAGTTCAACGACAACCTGTCGATGACCGCGATCTACGGGAAGTCCTCGTCGAACAACAAGACGCAAGGCCTGCTGGCTGACTTCATCCGTCTCGACTCCGGCCAAGGCGTCGCCGGTAACGACTATCTCGTCTACGACGAGCGCGGCGACGGCGACATGCCGCTGCTAAACCTGGGCTTTGACGCCACGCAGGCCGGCGGTTGGGACTTCGTAAAGGGCTATTCGGCCCTGCGCCACTTCCAGCGCTATACGCGTAACGACTACGAGACCGCGCGCGTTGATTTCAAGTATGAGATCGACAACAGCACGGCCGTCCGGTTCGGCCTAAGCCAACGCAAGTATGGCTTCGCGACCTCGGAGTATCGCCGTTTGACCGGCGAGACGCTGAACCCCAGCCTGAAGGAAGCCGGATCGAACGTCGCCTCGGTCAGCAAGGTCATCAACTGGGGCACGGGCCTTGATGTCCCGACCGGCACGACCACCGCCTTCCTGGCCCCTGACCTGCAGAAGATGGTCGATCTGATCGGTTTCGACTGCAACTGCGTCAACAAGTACGGCGATTGGCGTCTGTCGTACCTGGCCAGCGCAGCGAACCGTTACTC
>NCDQ01000102.1 GCA_002280275.1 Caulobacter vibrioides
GCTGATCAGGCGCTCGGCGATCGCCGGCTCGAAGAGGGTGTCGCCATTGAGGATCATGAACGGCCCGCCCCGCATCTCCTCGCGCGCCAGCCAGCAGGTCGCGAGGTTGTCGGTGACGCTGTAGAAGGGGTTGTACAGCGTTCGCACGCTCAGGCCCGGCAGCGACAGACGCGCGACCTCGGCCTCGACCAGATCGCTACGGAAGCCGGTGACCACCACCGCCTCGGTGACGCCCGCCTGATGCAGGTGGCGTAGCTGCCATTCCAGCACGGAGCGACCGGCCAGCTCGACCAGGCACTTGGGCCGGTCGTCGGTCAGAGGCGACAGTCGCTTGCCCTGACCAGCGCTGAGAATAAGGGTCTTAACCGGCTGCATGACGTTTCGAAATCTCGCTGGAATCGGGGCGTGCCTCGCCCCGTTTGGAATCGTTGGACCGCGGCCCTGGCGGTCGCGACCGCATAACTGAGCACGAACCGGCCTCTCGGCAAGTCTTCGCGGACCGCCAAGAACCGATCGCGACGTCGCGACGCAAGCCCCCTCACCCCGCTTTTGACGAAAAAAGCGCTCTGCAACGGCGATACGCCCGCTTTCCCAGGGCTTAGCCGGCGCGCGGAACCTGCGCGGCCAGGATGGTCTCGTTGATCGAGGCCACGTCGCGCACGCCGGTCAGGGCCATGGCCACGCGCATCTCCTTGTCGATCAGGTCCAGCAGCTGCGTCACGCCCGTTTCGCCGCGCGCGGCCAGGGCGTAGGCGTAGGCCCGGCCGATCAGCACGCCCCGCGCGCCCAGCGCCAGCATCCGCACGACATCCAGGCCCGAGCGCACGCCGCCGTCGGCAAGAACAGTCAGGCGATCTCCGACCGCGTCCGCAATGGCGGGTAAGGCCCGGGCGCTGGACAGCACGCCATCCAGCTGTCGCCCGCCGTGATTGGAGACGACGACGCCGTCAGCCCCGATGTCAGCGGCGGCCTTGCCGTCCTCGGGATCCAGAACGCCCTTGATGATGAGAGGTCCTTTCCATGCGTCGCGGATCCATTCCAGGTCCGACCACTGGATCGACGGATCAAAGTTGGCGGCCAGCCAGCCCATGAAGTCCTGCAGGCCCGAGGCCTTGCCGAGCGCCGGCGCGACATTGCCCAGCTGATGCGGCCGCCCCATCACGCCGACATCCCAGGCCCAGGCTGGCTTCAGCGCCGCCTGGACGAGCCGCCGCACGGCGGCGTTGGGGCCCGACATCCCCGAATGCGCGTCGCGATAGCGCGCGCCGGGCACGGGCATGTCGACGGTGAACACCAGCGTGGTCGCGCCCGCAGCGGCGGCCCGCGCCAAGAGGTCCCGCATGAAGCCCCGATCTCGCAGCACATAGAGTTGAAACCAGACCGGCGCCGATGAGGCCGCGCGCACTTCGTCGACGTCACAGACCGAGACCGTGGACAGGCAGAACGGCAAACCCTTGGCCGCCGCCGCCCGCGCCGCCTGACACTCGCCTCGGCGGGCGTACATGCCGCTCAGCCCGACCGGGGCCAGCGCCACCGGCAAGGCTTGGCGAACGCCGAACAGGGTGGTCGACGGATCGACGACGGAGACGTCCTTAAGCACCCGCTGGCGAAGCGCGATGTCGGCGAGGTCATCGATGTTGCGCGCCATCGTCCGCTCGGCATAGGCGCCGCCGTCGATGTAGTCGAACAGGAACCGGGGCAGCCTGCGCTGCGCCGCTTCTCGGAAGTCCGTGGTCGAGGAGACGATCATCCCGCCACGCTACAGCCAGCCGTTCGACCGCGCGATACGGCCCGCCTCCACGCGGTTCGCCGCGCCCAGCTTCTGCGCCGCCTCGGAGAGGTAGTTGCGAACCGTGCCGGGCGAGAGGTCCAACACATCGGCGATGTCCTTGTTGGACCGCCCCTCCTCGGCCAACCGCAGGATCTCGCGCTCGCGATCGGTCAGGGGATCGGGCGCGGCGTCCCAGACCGCTTCCGACAGCTCTGGCGCGATGGCCCGACCACCGGCCGCGATGGTTCGCACCGCCGCCGCCAGCACGCTACTGGGTCCGTCTTTCAGCAGGTAGCCCTTCACGCCCGCGTCCATGGCCCGACGCAGATAGCCGGGACGGCCAAAGGTGGTGACGATCAGCACCCGCGTGCTGGCGCCGTCGGCCTTCAGGCGCGCGGCGACGTCGATGCCGGTCAGGTTGGGCATCTCGATGTCGGAGATCAGCACGTCGGGCTTCTCGGCGCGGACAAGATCCAGGGCGACGGCGCCGTCCGGCGCGCGGCCGACCACCTGAATGTCGCCCTCCATTTCCAGCAGCGCGCTGAGGGCCCCCAGCACCATCTTCTGGTCTTCAGCGATAACGACGCGGATCAAGACACGCCCTCCCCTTGAGCGCGCAGCGGCGCCGTGGCGACGAGGCGCGTGCCGGCCTTGTCGGATTTGACGTCCAGGGTTCCGCCAATGGCGGTCAGCCGCGCGCGCATCCCCTTGAGGCCCGAGCCTTCGACGAGACGCCCGCCCTGTCCATCGTCGGCGATGGTGAGGACCAGCGCTGAGGCGCTGGGCGTCAGGCTGATCTCGCAGCGTGAGGCGCCCGCGTGGCGGATCACGTTGGTGACCCCCTCGCGCAGGGCCATCGCCAAGACCGCCTCCTGCCCAGGATGGCCATCGGTGGTCAGCGCCGACACGGACGCCTCGACGCCGGCGGCGGCCAGGGATTGCCGGGCCTTGTCCAGCTCGAAGGCTATGGACGCGCCCTTCATGCCGACCACTGCGGTGCGGACCTCGGAAAGCGCCTCACGGGCGGTGGCGGCGACCGCCTGCATCTCGCGCTCCGCCGCCGCAGGGTCGCGGCTGACGAGACGCGCCGCCAGTTCGGCCTTTACCGCCACCAGGGTCAGGGTGTGACCCAGCAGATCGTGCAGGTCCCGCGAGATCCGCTCGCGCTCGGCGGTGCTGGCCAGGGCGCGGACCTCTTCGTGCGCGATGGCCAGAGCCTCATTCTTCCGCTCGATGTCGGCCTGCATCAGGGTGGCGAAGCCGGTGATCGCGCCGAAGAGCAGGCCCGTCGCCCAGATCGGCCAGGCGTCGCGGAGGAACGCCACGCCGACCACCAGAACGACCAGCTCCATGCCGATCATCGCGCGCAGGGCGACACGACGGGGCGCCAGACGCGCGCCATAGGCCATGGCGTAGATCGTGTAGACGCTCCAGGTCGACTTGAACGGCGACAGGGCCATGCCGACGCCGAAAATCGCCAGGACCTGCCAGAGCGCCGGCGCGGCCTTGCGGAAATGGATGCTCGCGAACAGGGCCAGGAAGACCACAAGGCCAACCAGCGACGCGACCACCTCAAGCTCACCTGGCTTACGGTAGAGCCACGAGATGAAGTAGAACGGCAAATAAACGAGGAAAACGACGCTCCAGTGCCGCCGCAGGGGCGGCTCCGCCGTCCCCGGCGCATCGCGATCTGATGCGCCGGTCTTGGTCTTGCCGCTGGATTCGCTGGCCGTGTTCATCGGCGCGATCTCGCGCGCAGCTCTCTCCACGGTCAAGCGTCCTGCCTGCGCCACGCGATCCAGGCGCCGATCAGGGCCGCCAGACTCATAGCGACCAGGATCGACACATGGCGCTCAACATCGGTGAAGGGCTGCATGCCCGAGAGCATCTGCGACAGCTGACCAAAGTGATACGAGGGCATGAACTCAGCGATCTTGCCGAACCAGGCGGGCATGGCCTGCAAGGGGATCCACAGGCCGCCGAACAGGCTGAAGCCGAGGAACAGCAGGTTAGCCAGCGCGGTCGCGCCTTGCGAGCCCATGCGCAGACCAAGGTTCAGGCCGATCAGCGCGAACGGGATCGCCGAGCCAAGCCCAAGCCCCAGCGTCGCGGCCCACTGCCAGGGCTCCATCTTGACGCCGCCGAGCCAGGCCAACCCGCCAAGAAGCGCGATCGCCACAGCGACCAGCGCCAGAGCCGCCGCCAGACGGCCCGCCAGATATCCGCCAGCCGGCAAGGGCGCGATCTGCTTCAGCTCCACGAGCTTGGCCTCGCGCTCGGCGGCGACGGTGGCGCCAAAGCCGAACATCGCAGGCGCGATAGCGGCGAAGATGACGTAGTTGGCCAGCATCATGTGGGCGACCGGCTCGCGCCCCTTGCTGAGGCCAAGCCCCATCACGCCGTAGAACAGCAGCGGCAGGATGACACTGGGGATCATGAACTGCGGGGTGCGCCAGGTGGCCAGGACCTGCGCGCGGGCTTCACGGAAATAGACGGACAGGGTGTGCATATCAGGCGACCTCGGCTTGACGTTGCGGAGCGGCCGGTTGGCCGGCTTGGACCAGGCGATTGACGGCGTCTTCCAGCGACGCGCCGGAGACCGTCAGGTCATCCACGGTCTCATCGCGGGCGAGCAACTCGCGCAGGGTGGCGGGGGCGGACGTCGTGAGCAGCGCGACCCTGCCGCCGTCCCGGCTGACGCCGGTGACCCGCGCCAGCGAAGCCAGCTCAGTATCGGAAAGGCGCGTGCGGCAGCGGATGACGACGCCCGACACGCGGGACTTGATGGCTTCGGGCGTGCCGTCGGCGATCACCTGCCCGTGGTCGATGACCACGATACGGTCGGCCAGGGCCTCGGCCTCGTCCAGATGGTGCGTGGTCAGCAGCACAGCGCAGCCGCGCGCGATCTCGGCGCGCACCGCGCTCCAGAGCCCCCGACGGGCGTCGATGTCCATGCCGGTCGTCGGCTCGTCCAGGACCAGGAAGTCAGGGCGCCCGGCAATGGCCAGGGCGAACTGAGCGCGGCGTTGCTGGCCGCCCGAAAGCGCGCCGCAGCGGCGGTTCTCAAGCCCCTCCAGACCTGCCAGGCGAACCACCTCCTCCAGCGGGCGCGGCTTACGATAGTAGCCTCGGAAGAGGTCGATCTGCTCGCGGACGCTCAAGGTGTCGGGCAGTCCGGCGCTCTGCAGCATCACGCCCATGCGGCCGCGGCTGGCCAGGGACCGGGGATCGCCGCCGAACAGGAACGCCTCGCCCGCGTCGGGGCGCAGGCGGCCAGTCAAAAGGGCGACGCTGGTGCTCTTGCCCGCGCCGTTAGGCCCCAGCAGGGCCAAGCACTGACCAGGACGGATCGCCAGATCCAGGCCATTCAGCGCCAGGGTCGAGCCCCGACGCTTGTGGACCTTGCTGAGGATCGCGATTGGCGGCGCGGTGGATTTGGATGACATCGTCGGCTCCCTCTCTGTGAAGCCAACATCGCCCGGGGCGGCGTCCGCCTTTAGTGCCGGGCGTCACACGCTCGATATGACAAACGTCACCCAGGCCAAGCGCTTGCGACGGCGCGGCATGTTGGTCCTGGCCAAGGCCCGGCTATAAAGGTCGTGAACGCTGAGTCCCGGGGGAGGCTGGTCGCCTATGCATACGCAGAGAATCCTGGTCACGGGCGGCGCGGGCTTCGTCGGCTCGCATCTGTGCGATCGCCTGCTGGAAACCGGCGCCGAGGTGCTTTGCGTCGACAACTACTACACCGGCTCGCGCTTGAACGTGGCGCAGAACCTCGCCAACCCGCGCTTTGAGCTGCTGCGTCACGACGTGACCATGCCGCTCTATGTCGAGGTCGACCAGATCTACAATCTGGCCTGCCCCGCCAGCCCGGTGCACTACCAGTTCGATCCCGTCCAGACGACCAAGACCAGCGTCCACGGCGCGATCAACATGCTGGGCTTGGCCAAGCGCGTTAAGGCCAAGATCCTGCAGGCCTCGACCTCGGAGGTTTACGGCGATCCGACCATCCATCCGCAGGTCGAGAGCTACTGGGGCAACGTCAATCCGATCGGCCTACGGTCCTGCTACGACGAGGGCAAGCGCTGCGCCGAGACCCTGTTTTTCGACTACTGGCGTCAGCACAAGCTGCGCATCAAGGTGGCGCGGATCTTCAATACCTATGGCCCGCGCATGCATCCCAATGACGGGCGCGTGGTCTCGAACTTCATCGTCCAGGCGCTGAAGGGCGAAGACATCACGCTCTATGGCGACGGTAACCAGACCCGTTCGTTCTGCTATGTTGATGACTTGGTCGACGGCCTGATCCGGCTGATGAACACGGGCGACGAGGTGACCGGGCCGATCAACCTGGGCAATCCCGTCGAGTTCACCATGAAGCAGCTGGCGGAACTGGTGCTGGAGCTGACTGGCAGTCCGTCGACGATCGTTCATCGTCCCCTGCCTTCCGACGACCCCCGCCAGCGCCAACCCGACATCACCCTGGCCAAGCAGGTGCTGGACTGGACGCCCACGGCGCCGCTGAAGGTGGGACTGATGAAGACGATCGAGTACTTCGACGGCCTACTGAAGGCCACCTAGCCCCAGCCATGGGCTAATCCATTTTTTCGCACTCAACTTGCCCCCAAATTGGGGTTCGCCTACCAGCGGGGCATGACCCGTCGTATCGCGCTTCTCCCACTGCTCCTCGCGACCGCTTCGGCGCCGGCTTTCGCGCAGGAGGTCGAAGCGATCTCGGTGTGGGGGCAAAGGGCCAATGACCTGGGCCGCGCCACCTCGGCCAGCGAGGGGCGCATCGCCTATGCCGACTTCGCCTCGCGGCCGCTGCTGCGCCCCGGCGAACTGATCGAGGCGGTGCCAGGCCTAGCCGCCACCCAGCACTCGGGCGCAGGCAAGGCCAATCAGTACTTCCTGCGGGGGTTCAACCTCGATCACGGCACCGACCTGGCCGCGTCGCTCGACGGCGTTCCGCTGAACCTGCCCTCGCACGGGCATGGCCAGGGCTATCTGGACCTGAATGTCCTGACGCCGGAGTTCGTGCATGACATCAGCTTCAAGAAGGGCCCCTACTCGGCCGAGAATGGCGACTTCGCCACCGCCGGGGCGGTGGCCTTCGAAACCGCCGACCACCTGCATGGCGATGGCTTGCAGGTCTGGGCCGGCGAGAACGACTATTATCGCGCGCTCGGTTCCAAGGCCCTGACCAGCAATGTCCTCGTCGCGGCCGACATCACCACCAATAACGGGGCCTGGACCCAGTCCGAGGACCTCAGAAAGATCAGCCTTCTGGGTCACGCCATCGTCGGCGGCTGGTCGATCACCGCCCTGGCCTATGACACGCGCTGGAACGCCACCGACCTCGACACCGTGGACGCCACCGATGGCGGGACCACCTCGCGCTACATGCTTTCGGCGCGACGACGCGATCTGCTGCGCGGGCTCGACACCGTGGTCTACCTCCAGCGCTACAAGCTCGATGTCTTCTCGAACTTCACCTACTTCCTCGACGATCCGGTCAATGGCGACCAGTTCGAACAGGTCGACCAGCGCTGGATCTACGGCGGCGCGATCACCAAGCGCTGGACGCTCGGCGAAGGCTGGAGCGCGCGCACCGGCGTCACCGCGCGGGTCGACGACATCGGCAAGGTGGGCCTCTATCGGACCACCGCGCGGCTGCGGCGCGCGACCGTGCGCCAGGATGCCCTGACAGAGTGGTCGACAGCCGTCTGGGGTGAGGCCTCCAAGCGCTTTGGCCAGCTCGACGTCACCGCCGGACTCCGGGCTGACGCCATGGGCGCCGACGTCAAGGCCGGCGACCCGCGCAACGCCGGGACGGTCAGCGACGTCCTGCTTTCGCCCAAGCTGGCGCTGGCCTGGCGGATCTCAAAAACCTTCGAGCTCTATGCGGACGCGGGTCGCGGCTTCCACTCGAACGACGCTCGGGGCGCGGTGATCACGATCGACCCTGTCACCGGCGATCCGGCTGATCGCGCGCCTTTGCTGTCGCCGACCGATGGCGCGGAGCTGGGCCTGCGTTGGCGTCGCGATGACTTGACCGTAACGGCCGCCGCCTGGGCGCTGCACGTCGATTCCGAACTCGTCTATGTCGGCGACGCCGGCTTCACCGAAGCTTCGGGCGCGACGCGTCGTCGGGGGATCGAACTCCTCGCCGACTGGCGGCCCACCGCGCGGCTGAACCTGACCGCCTCCTACGCTGGAACACACGCGCGGTTCACCAACGGTGATCGTATTCCCAACGCCGTCGCCTCGGTGTTCACCGGCGGCGCGAGCTGGAAACTGGGTCCGACGTCCAGCGTGACCCTGACCTATCGCCGGCTGGGCGCAGCCCCTCTGATCGAGGACAACGCGGTGCGCTCGCGCCCCACCGGCCTCGTCAACGCGCTCTTCGTGCAGGACTTCGGTCCGGCCAGCCTGATGGTCGAGATGCTCAACCTCGCCAATAGCGGCCGGGACGACATCGCCTACTTCTACGCCTCGCGCCTGCCCAGAGAGCCGGCCGAAGGGGTCGAGGACGTCCATTTCCATCCGGTCGAACCTCGCGCCATCCGGGCGGGCATCAAGATCAATTTCTGACCTTACGTGCGAAAATGGGATGATTTTCGCCGCGTCGCCGGTCAAGGTTCGCCTGGGGTTTCGTCAGGGTTCTGAGTTGAGGGGCTATTGAACTTGTCCAAGCGTTCTATCCGCTACGCCGTGGCCGGCGTCATCGCCGCCGCACTGTCCGTCACTGTCGCGCACGCCGACGCCATCAAGCAGACCAAGGCGCCGTTCGACGACAAGTTCCGTCAGCTCGAGGGCGAAGACTGGCCCACCCCGACCGACTATCGCAACGCGTCGGGCGCGCCGGGTTATCGCTACTGGCAGCAGAAGGTCGATTATGACGTCGCCGTGCGCCTGGACGAGGACACCAAGACCCTCACCGGTCGCGAGACGATCACCTATCGCAACAACTCGCCCGACAACCTGCCCTATCTGTGGCTGCTGCTGGACCAGGACGCCAAGCGCGACTCGATCAGCAAGATGACCGAAACGGTCTCGGGCGACTCGATCAGCCTGGGTCAGGTGCGCCGCATCCAGCGCTTCAAGGAGTGGGAAGGCGGTTTCACGATCAAGTCGGTGAAGGACGCCTCGGGCCGTCCGCTGAAGTTCACCGTGGTCGACACCCTGCTGCGCGTCGACCTGCCGGCCGCCGTGCGCGCCAATGGGGGCGAGACCAAGTTCACGATCGAATGGTCGCTGCCGCTGGTCGAGAACAAGGTCATCGGCGGCCGCAGCGGCTATGAGTGCTTCACCGGCAAGGGCGACGACGGCAATTGCATCTACGAGGCGGCCCAGTGGTTCCCGCGTCTGGCCGTCTATTCCGACTATGAAGGCTGGCACAACAAGGCCTTCCTGGGCGCTGGCGAGTTCACCCTCGAGTTTGGCGACTATCGCGTCGCCCTGACCGTGCCGTCCGACCACGTCGTGTCGTCCACGGGCGTACTGCAGAACCCCGGCGCCGTCTTGACCGCCGCCCAGCGTGACCGCCTCGCCAAGGCCCGCACGGCCAGCGAACCGGTCTATGTCGTCACGCCCGAAGAGGCCGCCGCCGCCGAAAAGGGCAAGGCCAAGACGGAAAAGACCTGGGTCTTCCAGGCCAACAACGTCCGCGACTTCGGCTGGGCCAGCTCGCGCAAGTTCATCTGGGACGCCCTGGGCGTGAAGCAGGAAGATCCCAAGGCCGAGCACCCCGTCGTCATGGCCATGTCGTTCTTCCCCAAGGAAGCCCGGCCGCTGTGGGACGCCTATTCGACCAAGTCGATCGCCCACACCCTGAAGGTCTATTCGGACTTCACCTTCCCCTATCCCTATCCGGTGTCGCAGTCGGTCAACGGTCCGGTCGGCGGGATGGAGTATCCGATGATCACCTTCAACGGCCCGCGGCCGGTGAAGGACAAGAAGACCGGCGCCCTGACCTATACCGAGCGCGCCAAGTACGGCCTGATCGGGGTGGTGATCCACGAGGTGGGTCACAACTACTTCCCGATGATCGTCAACTCCGACGAGCGCCAGTGGACCTGGATGGACGAGGGCCTCAACAGCTTCCTCGAGTTCCAGGCCGAGATGCAGTGGGACAAGAACTATCCGGCGCGTCGCGGTGAGCCCAAGGACATCGTCGACTACATGGTCAGCCAGGACCAGGTGCCGCTGATGACCCAGTCGGACTCTGTGATCCAGTTCGGTCCGAACGGCTACACCAAGCCCGCGACCGCCCTGGTGATCCTGCGTGAAACGGTCATGGGCCGCGAGCTCTTCGACCGCGCGTTCAAGGAGTACGCCAACCTGTGGCGCTTCAAGCGCCCGACGCCGTACGACTTCTTCCGCACGATGGAAGAGTCCTCGGGCATCGACCTCGACTGGTTCTGGCGCGGCTGGTTCTACTCGACCGACCACGTCGACATCTCGCTGGACAAGATCGTCAAGGC
Organism: Caulobacter vibrioides; assembly: GCA_002280275.1. GTDB lineage: Bacteria > Pseudomonadota > Alphaproteobacteria > Caulobacterales > Caulobacteraceae > Caulobacter > Caulobacter vibrioides_A. The sequence continues at coordinate 10,258 of NCDQ01000102.1, forward strand.
CCGCCTCGACAGCGGCGATCCTGACGTGGAAGCCGGCGTGCGCCGGGCGGCCGACGCCAAGGAGCCGGAATCGCGCACGGCGGCCAACAACAAGGGCCCGACGGTCGTCGAACGCGACCCCAAGGTTCGCGACTTCTACAACCAGACCGACCAGTTCACCGTCTTCGACAGCGCCCGCAAGCGCGCCAAGACGGCGCGCGCCGACATGACGCCGGAAGAGCTGGCCGCCCAGGACTTCAAGGACAACTTCTACCGCTTCAGCTTCCGCAACATCGGCGGTCTGGTGATGCCGGTGATCCTGAAGATGGACTTCACCGACGGCACCAGCGAGACGGTCCGCATCCCGGCCGAGATCTGGCGCAAGAACTCCAAGCAGGTGACGTGGCAATACGTGACCGGCAAGGAACTGAAGGGCGCTGAGCTCGATCCGCTGTGGGAAACCGCCGACGCAGACCGTGGCAACAACGTCTATCAAGGCGCCATCACGCCGATGACGCTGAAGATGCCGAAGTTCCCAGAGGCGCCCAACCGCATGAAGGACGCCAATGTGAAGGTCGAGCCGGGCGGTCTGGGCACCTTCCCGGTGGAAGAGCCGAAGAAGGACGAAAGCACCAAGTGATCAGGCGTGCGGTCGCCCTATTCGCGGCGGCGAGCTTCGCGCTCGCCCCGCTCCCGGCGGCCGCACACCGCGGCCACGGCGCGCTGAGCGTCGTGGACATCGACGTGCGGTCGGGCGAGGTCCGGGTTAGCCACCGTATCGCGACCCACGACGCCGAGCCCGCCTTGGCCCTGATCGCACCGGACGCCCAGACCAGCCTTGATGATCCCGAGGCGGTCGAGGCGCTTAAGCTCTACATGACCGGGCGCTTTGTGATGGCGGTCGCCGACCAACCGGTGGCGCTGACCCTCAAGGACATGACGCTGGGCGCAGACGAGGTCCGCTTTGAGTATGCGGGCAAGATCACCCCGCCCCAGACCCGAGCCCAAGTGGCGGTGATCGCCGCGATGTTCGCCGACGTCTATGGCGATCAGGTGAACCAAGTGAACATCCGGCGCGCCGGCGTAACCCGAACATTGGTGTTCACCGGCGCAGAAGCGGCGACGCCGCAGGCGCTCGACCCTATCGAACCCGCGCAGTAGCAAGCCTGAGGTGACAATCGTCACCCCGCCGGCCTGACGCCCGGCACTGCAGCGCTCAAAGTCCCTGATGCAGTTTCCTCGCCAACAGAGGAGACTTTCCATGACCATCCCGACCCGCCGCGTCGCCCTGCTGGCCGCCACGGGCCTGGCCGCCCTGAGCACGGCCGCCTTCGCCCAGACCACGCCGGCCACGCCGCCGGCCAAGAAGGATCCGTCCAACCAGGTCCAGGGCGTCACGATCACCGCGCCGAACGCCCAGGACATGCGGACCTCGATCGATCGGCGCAGCTACAGCCTGGGCAAGGACCTGCAGGCCACCACGGGCTCGGTCGCCGACGTGCTGCGCAACGTGCCTTCGGTGCAGGTCGACGTGCAGGGCAATGTCAGCCTGCGCGGCGATCCCAATGTGACCATCATGATCGACGGCAAGCCGTCCGGCATGTTCAAGGGCGATAACCGCGGTCAGGTCCTGCAGCAGATCCCGGCCAACCAGTTCGAGCGGGTCGAGGTGATGACCAATCCCTCGGCGGCCTTCAGCCCGGAAGGCACGGCGGGCATCATCAATCTGATCACCAAGCAGCAGCGCGGCGTCGGCATGACCGGCTCAGTGCGCGCAAACGTCGGAACAGAAGGCCGCAAGAACGCCAGCGCGAGCATCGCACAGAACACCAAGGGCCTGACCCTGTCGGCCGACGCCGGCTGGCGGCGCGACAAGGCCAAGGGCGAGATGATCGACGAGCGCGAGCGCTTCCACCCGACCAGCGGCGCCTACGCCACCAGCCGCCAGAAGCTGAACTTCACCAGCCGGGGCCAGTCCCACAACGCCCGCGCCAGTGTCGACTACGACCTCGACAAGCGCACGCGGGTTAGCGCCGAGGCGCGCTATAACGACATGCGCTACGACTCCGTGTCCGGCTCATCGTTCGAGGGCAAAACGCCCGCCGGCGTTCCGAACGTGCGCTTCCAGCGTCTGAGCGACGGCGCGATGAAGCGATCAGTTGCAGGTCTCAGCGGCGACGTTCGTCGCAAGCTGTCGGGCGACGATCACGAGTTCACGCTCAACGCCAGCATTGAGCGCACACGCAACAGTCAGGGCGGTCTCGCTGATACCTTCAGCCAACTGCCGACCGCGCCAATCGCCCTGGAGAACGTCCGGACCGGCGACGAACTGGTCCAGACCCGTCTGAAGGCCGAGTACAAACGTCCCCTCCCCGACGGCGCAAAGCTTGTGGCGGGCTACGAGCTGCAGCTCAATGACAACGACTACGACAACTACGGCGCCCGTGGCCCGAAGGGCGGCGTGCTGGTCGTCGACCCGGCGCTGACCAACCGCTTCCAGTTCGATCAGGCGGTGAACGCGATCTACGCCACCTACAGCCGTCCGATCGGCGACTGGACGGT